>JAYENI010000297.1:0-18799 GCA_034722015.1 Pseudomonadota bacterium | reverse complement strand
GAATTGCTGCGGATGCTACAAAGCGAGGCCTGACCCCTTCCCCTTCAAGATCATATCGAATTGCTGCGGATGCTACAAAGCGAGGCCTGACCCCTTCCCCTTTGCTGGATCAGCTATCGATCGGAAACTCGCTCAGGAAGCAGATTGCGCCATGGCGCCGGGCCTTGCTGAAATATCGCCGGTCAGCGGTTACCAGCGTCGATCCGGTCTCCAGGGCAACGGCATGATAGAGCGTATCGAAGAGGTGATGCCCAAGTTCCGACGCCATGTTGCTGGCGCGCCGGTAGGTCGCCACATCGGCATGGATTTGGAACTCCAGGATGTCGAGAAGGTGGATTACCCTTGGGGCAAGGTCAGGCTGCAATCGAGTGACAACCGCAATCACCTCCGCCATCCAGTGGGGTGGTTGCAGGGGACCGAGTTCACCCCTCCCGATCGTAAGTAGAATCTCCCCGGCTTCGGCTGTATTCGCTTCCCGCTCTTCAGCAGGAAAAAACCATTTTATTGCAACACTCGCGTCGATAACGACTGTCCTCACGGACGGCCCGTCGTTCTCGCACGTCGTATATCCTTATCACTGACGGCTGGTGTTTCTTTTCGCAGCTTCAGGATCTCTTCGATAACCCGTTGCCTGCGCGTTTGCCGTATTCTTTCTTCGACCGCCTGGCGCATCAATCGCGTCAATACGGCACTCTTGTTCTCGCCCTGGAATGCCTGGTTGAACGCCTCTTTCACATCGTCCGGCACACTGAAATTGACTGTAGCCATGGAGCCACCATTTATTGAATATTTCAACAACACTATAGGGGTTTCAGCATGAAATGCAAAGTTGGGCATATCAGTCCCCGAATTGCCCCTCGGTGCGGCGTGACAAACAGTCCTTAGAAACGAATCGGCTACAGACCACGCATCCCGAATTTGTTGCCGGGACCTGGGCTTGCGACGTCCAACCGCCACTGTCACAACCGTAGCCTGGATGTAACGGTAGTGAAATCCGGGTTTTTAACACCTCAGTGCGGGTGAGTAATCCCGGATTTCGTATGACCGCATCCGGGGTACCGTGACGATCTCTATGGCATGACAGGCCGTATCTAAAGGAGGACGTTGAAGATCAGGGCTACCGCCACCAGCCCCACGGATGATAAGGCTGCCAGTTCCCGGCGCCGGGGTAGACCGGTTCCGGCCGCGGCGCGGGTCCCGGGTTCCGCCATGGTTCGGGATAGGTATCGGGGTCAGGGGCCAATTGCACGTCCCCCCATCCGGAGCGCCACGGTGAGGTCGAGTCAGACGGGAACGCGGGTCGCCAGGGCCGTTCTTCCGAAGGGGTGCCTCCCGCCCCGGCCCACATGCCCCTTTGATTGTCCTTCGCCTCGCCTTCCGCCCGCGCGTAGAGATCACGTTCCGAACCGGAGAGTCCGGCCGCGACGGTCGGATCGAAACGCGCCAGCCCCGCATAAAGCTGACGCAGGTTCATGTCCTCCCCGGAGATCCGCACCGTCCCCATCACGCTGCGGGCGCGGTCCCGGTCCTGGTAATCCACCACGACGAATCGCCCGGTCACCTCACTGGAAAGGGCGTCGCGGGACGCCTTACCAAACCGATCGTTCATCGCCGGTGCGTCGATGCCGCGCAATCGGACCTGATGATGAAAGCCGTTGGTGTCCCGCACGGTCACGAGATCACCACTGTCGACGTAAAGGACGCTGCCGGTCAGCGTCCAGGCCAGTACATTGGAGCAACCGAGGCACAGCAGTAGCACGCAGACAATTTTCATGCAGGCACCGTTCAGTTTGGTGGTCGGGCAAGCGCGTTGTTCCCGGAGGAGTGTAGTCCAGACTACCGGCCTTTCACGGATAGACCGGAACGCTTCCGCGTTCGCCTGATTGCCTGGAATCCACAATATCCCGACGAAAATCGGGCGTTACCGAAAACATCCCTGGGGCTTTTCTCCAGGGAATCCAGTGGTCAGGCCATCTACTCCGGTGGCGGCGGGATCTCCAGGGGAGGTGCCAACGGAATCTCCCCGGGGGGTTCCGGCATCTCGGCCGGACCGCCCGGCGGGATACCGAGCGGAACCTGCTCGGGGGGGGCCTCGGGCGGGACGCCCGGGGGGATCTCTGGTTCACCGTTGTTCATATAGCAATCTCCGAGAAGACGTATCGTGTGATACCTGTACGGGGATTCGGCTCTTCGACTGGAACCTGTCCTGCCTGACCCCGCGAGTCTGTTAACCATGCGTGCCCATGTCCGCCATCAGGATGCCTCGCCGGGTTGCCGAACGTCCCGGATAAATCCAAAATCGAGGGTGATGAGGCGTACGAATTCGGACTGACGGTGGACCCCGGTTTTCTTCATGGACCGTTTGAGCAGGCATCGCGCCGTTTCCACCGAGACATTTGCGGCGTCGGCGTATCCGTGCAGCGTCTGCCCGTTCGCCAGGCCGACGGCCAGTCGGGCCTCGGCGGGCGTCAGACCGAATACTGAACGCAGCATGTCACGCGTCGCGTCCGGGACGTGACAGCGCGCCGCAGTCACCAGGACCATTGCGCCCAGGGAATCCTCCCGTCGTGTCCGGATGGGAAGCGGCGCGACGACGACGGTCAACGGCCCTGTTGACTCCGTCCCTTTCAGGAAAAACGCTCCACCGCAACCCTCGCAGGCAGGGTTTTCTATTGCCGATGCGATCATCTCACGGAGCCTGCGATTCCCGGCGTGCCGCGTCATTTTCAGTTCGCCATCCTCGACGAACAGGCCCTGCCCAGCAGACCACCCGCGGCATCGTTGACGCGTGAAACCCGGTAGCGCCCGTCGAGAAGCACGACACCCGTCGACAGGGAATCGATACAGGCCGAGATCCGTTCGACTCTGCTTGTTTCGTCGTTCAACCGGTTCCGGACCTGTACGGCACGGCGCATGTGCGGCATGACGAGTTTGAGCTTGCGGAAGTTATCGTCGTGGTATCCGTTCACGCCACGGGCAAAGTGGACACCGAACATCGCCGTCTGGTTTTGGGTCTGTAATGGCGTGCCACCGATGCACAACCCGTAGCCGTTCCTGAAGATAAGGTCCTGGTAATAGGGTGACCGCGAGATCTCCTCTGGACTCAGCAGATCGAAATCCGTGATCAGGCCGCCTTGCCGCGTATTCTGCAGGGCGGACACCCGCTGGTTCTGATCGTGATAGTGGGCGAGATACTCGCGCATCAGATCGTCCGAGATACCGGTGAATGCGGCGAACGTGTTTGCCTCTCCACTCCTGACGTAGAAGTCGGCCGCGATCGCCCCCATGAACGAACAGAGCCTGTCGAGAAACCGCGGCCACTCATCCACATCGAGCGCGGCCTCGTAGACGGAATCAATCAGTTCCAGCGCCTGCTCGTAGTCCCCGGATCGCTCCTGCCCGTGCGTTTCCATCGGCCACCCCCGCACTCATATCCTGATTCCCTGAGTATAGGAACTCACGGACAGAGTTTGGGGAGAGCACGGTTTACCTCACCCCGACTTCATCGCAGATGCCGGGCGACAGATCGCCGTCAGGCCGGTCAGAACTCCCGAAATCGTGCCGCCCCTGGTGCAGGCCTCTCCCTTCTACGGTTCCTTCGAACATGGAGTATAATTGTTACAGTTTTCGTTACAATTGGACCTTTTCACATGCTGCAACCGGCCCTGCAACACCCTGAATCCCCGGACCGTGCGGCACGCGAGCGCCTGTCGCGCATGCTGATGACCCTGTTCGACCACTGGGATTTGTCACCGGAGGACCGGCTGGCGCTTCTGGGACTGGATCCGGCGAGTCGAACGACCCTGAGCCGGTATCGCAACGGTGCACCTCTGGCGGGCAGTCGCGACCTGATCGACCGTGCGGGGCATCTGCTCGGCATTCACAAGGCCTTGCGTGTCCTGTTTCCCCGCAATCGCGAACTGGCCTACCGCTGGATGACCTCGCGCAATGCCCATTTCGGCAACCGGTCACCCGTGGAGGTCGTCAGGAAACAGGGTTTCGCGGGACTGCTCATGGTGCGCGCCTATCTCGACGAGGAACGCGGCCGTTGACTCGCGGGGTGTTCGACGGGTTGCCCTTGTGCGAGCTGCACGGCGATCTGTTGCGCAACATCAAGGGCATCCGCGTCTCGCAGGACCTGTACGACGATCTGAGCGACGATCCGGAGGACTGGAAACTGGCCATCGACACCGAGCTTCGATCGAAACCTGTGCCGCTTCGCGAACCGAAGGTCATTTACCGTCCGTTCGACCGCGCCGCCTGGCGAGAGGCGGTCCGCTTTCCCTTCGAACACTGGGCGCGGAGCCCTTTCTCGGACGGGCGCTACGGCGTCTGGTACGGATCGGACAAACTGAAAACCACCGTGTTCGAGACGGTTTACCACTGGATCCGCATGCTGCGCACGGCCGGATTCGATCGCCATGACCGGGAAATCGTCGGCGAGCGGCGCGTCTACCGGGTGCGGTGCGATGCGGCCCTGCTGGATTTCAGGGACAGGGTTGGGGCGTTTCCGACGCTCGTCGATTCCGAAGATTACGGATTCACCCAGGAGGTGGGGCGACGAATCCGGCGTGAGGGCCATCCGGGTCTGATCAACCGCTCCGCGCGCTGCGACGGCGATGTCCATGCGCTCTTCTCACCGAAGGTGCTGTCCGACCCGAGGAACCACTGCGACCTGACCTATCGCCTGGATCCGAACCGCGCCGACGCCGTTCGTGTCGAGCGCAAACCGGGGCGCACGGCATGGCGAGTGCGGATCTGAATCGACATCTGCACGGGACGCAGGATGGTTACGGAATCGGGTTCAGATGTCGTGTTACGGATTGCTAACCCGTACACACCGATGCGCCAGGGAAGGTCCAACGTGACCCGTAGGTCGGGTTGGTCCCGAAGGGCGTAACCCGACAATGCGGCTGATTAGGCGATTGCCGGAAAATGACATACCAGATTGCGCCGGATTTTCGTTCGTCTTCAAGGCGCGACAACAGATGCATAGTCGAACGATGGAACGGTTGTCGCAACACAGAGGACGGATGAAAAGACAAGCAAGATGGTATGTCATTTGACAGATATCGCCTTAGTCGGGTTACGCTGCGCTAACCCGACCTACCCTCTGGTTTTCCTGCTTTCCGAACGACGGGCCGGTTATCAGCGGGCGGGTTCCGTCTGACCCATCGCGGGGTAGAAGACCAGTTTGATCGCCCCCGCTTCCTTGTCGAAATACTTGGCGGCGAACATCGCCTCGCGCAGTGTCTCGAGGCTGTCAGAGTTGTAATAGACCCGCGCCAGCAGGTGCTGCCCGTTATCGTCGAGCCGGTAGAGATTGTGCTGAAACTGCACCAGCCCGTCGTCCTGGTCCAGCAGGGCGTAATTGACGGCAAAGGGATGGGCATCCAGCCGATAGGTCTTGGCCCGCATGCCGGAGCCGGTCCGAGGAAGGACTACGGGACGGATCATCTGGAAACCGTACTTGGATACCAGGGTGTCCTGCACGAAACGCTCGTCATCCAGGTCCGCGACCCGCAACTTGCCCGTCCGGTCGCCGTCGAAGGTGAACCTCACATCGACAGGTTCTCCGTCGACAACGATGACGAGCCCGAACACACCCATCCGCTTCAGAAACTGTACGCCGTTATTGGCGAAAAAAAGATACCCCAGCTTTTCACCCGCCCCGTCACTGACCGTGATGTCCAGGTTCGTCGGATAGGAACGGTTTTCCGGCAGGGCCTTGTAATTGAGATCGAAGCGGAACGGCTTCCCGGACTTGTCCCTGAAGTCGAGACCAATCCTGGTCTTACCCTCTCCGACGTCGCTGAGTTCCAGTGGTTCGCTCACCTGGAAGTTCTTGCCTGTGATGCTCAGCTCGAACGGCAACGTATCTGCCGCCGCGCTCGCAGAGATGAACACCATGGCAGGCAAGCAGAGGTAGCGCATCATTTTATTCGGATCTCCATTCTGTCGTCGGGACGCCGATGCGGCGGCGCGGATGTAAGGGTTTTCCCTTACGGAGCACCAGAGGGTATCAGGAAGCCGCGGTCATGACACCCTGCTCCGATTCAGGTCCGGAGTTCATGCAGGAACACGCCGCGCGCCTCACCGAGCGCCTCGGCCTGGCCGGCGACCTGGCGATGGTGCGTGAAGAGAATGACCTGGGTGCGGGCCCCCAGTTCGGCAAGCACCTCCAGTGTCGCCCGGGTACGCTCGTCGTCGAAGTGGACCAGGATGTCGTCGACAATAAAAGGCATTGGCTCCGATGCCTCCAGGTGCCGCTCCAGCGTGGCCAGCCGCAAGGCGAGGTAGAGCTGGTCCCGGGTACCGGAACTCATCTGCCCGACGCGCTTGTCGCCGGCGGGCGCGACCCCCTCGATCACGGGCCGGTCCCGCTCGTCGTAGTCCGAACGCAGACCCGTATAGGAGCCCAGCGTCAGGCGCGCGAACAATTCTCCCGCCCTCACGAGGACCGGCCCCTGGTGTGCCTGGCGATAGGACTCGATCCGGTCCTTGAGGATCCGCGAGGCCAGCCTGAGACGCATGAAGGTCTCCGTTTCCTCGCGCAGGCGCGTGAGGGTCTCCTGGGCGCTGGCGGCCAGCTCGGCCGCCCGGTCGCTGCCGGACATCTCGCGAAGCTCGGTCTGCAAAACCCCCTTGCCCCGATACAGTTCCTTCAGTGTCGGCTCGAGTTCCTCCCGGATCGTCAATTGCAGCGCATCGATCCGGCCCGGCAGTCCATCCGGATCGACTCCCTGCGCCTCGCGCGCCAGTTCCTCATGGTTCAGTCCGTCACCCGATTCGAGCAGCGAGCGTTTCTCGGACTCGGCCATGGTGGTCAGACGATGGAATTCACCCGCCTTGCGCTCGGCTTCGTCGAGTTCCTGGTCGGTTTCGCAACGGGCCTCGCGACGCATGACATCCAGTTCGTCCCCGATTTTCCTGATCGACGCTTCAGCCTCGCGGACCGCGTTCTCCTCGACGGGCAGCCGGTCCAGCAGTGAATGGCGTTGCGTATCCTCGGCGCGGGCGTCGTCGAGTCGCGCGTGCAACCGCGTTGCGGCCTGATCGGGTGCGAGTTGCGCGAGTTCGGGGGCGAGTTGCCCGACCAGTTCCCCGACCCGATCGCGGAAGTCGTCGAGATCACGCGCGATGCCTGAAATCCGCTCCCGAACTTTCTCCAGTTCGTCGAATTGCGCGAACAGCCCGTCCAGCCGCTCCAGCATCTCCCGCGCTTCCCCCGGCGTGGCCGACACGTCGAGTCCCAGCGTGGCGACCGCGTCCAACCACGCCCGTCGCCATCCGGATAGCGCCTCACGCGCCTGACGTTCCGATGCCTCTCGCGCCTCGCACCCGGTTTCCAGATCGCGCAAGGTCGCCTGCAGGCGCTCACGCTGTTCCCGTAAACGGACCTCTTTGTCGACCAGGCCCCGCGCCCGGCCTAGCAGCGCATCCAGCGATTCGGACTCTCTGCCCGGCGCGTCGCCGAGCACCTCGAGTTCATGACGAATCGCGTCGCGGTGCACGCGCTGCGTTTCCCGCAGTTCGGCAACCCCGCCTCGCGCATACCGCAATTGCACCGCCAGCTCTCGCAGCTTTTCCTGCCGGGCGAGCCAGGCGCGCATCTCCCTCGGGGTCCGGGGTGTGATCTCCAGCGGCTTCCAGACCCCGAGCCACGCGGATTCCAGCGCCCTGGATTCCGTGTCCAGATCTTCGCGCCGCCGATCCATTTCGACGAGGTCTGTCGAAAGAGCTTCGATCTTCGCCCGGGTCTCGGCCTGCCGGTGCACCGCCTCGCTCTCACGACGAAGGCGGTCCGCGAGCGCATCCGCCGCGGAGACACTGTGTTCGTAGGCCTCGGGCAGCGGCGTCCCGGGATCGAATTCGGCCGCCTCCGCACCCACGCCCCGCCCGTCCAGCCACGCCTTTCGAACCAGCCCCCAGCCGTGCTCGCGGCGCGCCCGGGCGTCGCGCAGATCCGCCTCCCCCGGCACCGTGCCCGAGCGCTGCAGTGCATCCAGCACCGTGCGCTGGTCCGCGAGCTCGCGTACCGCCGTCGAACGCGCCTCGTCGAGACGTCCCCTGCGATCGCCAAGATCCGAAAAACGGACCTCGAAATCATCCACGGTCTCGGACAGGGGGAACGGTAGCGACATGATTGCTTCCATCTCTCCCGACCAGAGCCCCAGTCCCGCCAGGGACGTCTCACACCGATCGGCGAGCGACCGCTCGCCGGCTTGCGCCTGCCGGATCACCTCGCCCAGATCGCCTCGCCGGGCCGCCGCCTCCACTGCCCGAACCAACCCGTCGGGATCACGCGGAACCGCCAGTGAATCGAGCTGCGCACGAGCCTCATCGAATCGACGACGTGTTTCCGCGGCGAGATCACCCACGTGGACCAGCCTCGACTCGAGACCATCGTGCCGCCCCGCGAGCGTCTCGATCCGCGCCCGCGCCGCATACGGAATCCGCAGGGTATCGACGCGTTCCGGATCGAGCCCCGGACGCAGTATCTCGAGCGATGCCGCCGCCTCCCGTTCCCGCCGACCCTGCTCACCCTGAAGACGGGGCAGTTCCTCGGCGCTGTCCCGGTAACCCGAGACACGCTGTATCAGACGAAAAACGACATCGGCCTGATCGAGGATCGGACGACGCTCCGGGATCCGGGCGAGCGATTCCCGCGATGCCTTCAACCTCGCCTTCGCGGCGTCCAGCCCTGCCGCTTCCGTTGCCAGACGGCGCTGCGCATCCCGCCTCTGGTCACCGAAACCCTCCGGGAGCGGCGTCACTTCGCCCAGGGCTCCGATCCTGTCGCGCAAGTCGGCGAGCCGGGCAAGACGAGGCATAACCCGGGCGACGCGCTCCAACCGGTTGAGTTGTCCACGGCTGTCCGCCAGCCTGGTTTCAACCTCGCCCAGTTCCCGGCCCGCGCCATCGAGCGCGTCCTCCTTCCGTCGCCACTCGGCGGGCGGCAGCGACGCGTTTTTCTGCTCACGGAACAACTCGTTGAATTCGCCGATCAGGCGGTTGATCTGCGGATTGCTGGCGCGAGGTTTGAAAAGCCGCTCGGACTCGGCATCGATCTCGGCGGTCACCCGGCGCAGGTTCGCCCCGCCCATCCCCGCGCTGAAGATCGCCCGGCCGATCTCGCCGTGCTCCTCGAGCAGCTCTTCTCCGCCCCGCGACAGCGTGGCGTGATCGATGCCATAGAGAATATCGAACAACGCCTCGTCGACCGGGAGAAACGGTGTGAGCACGGAGGTCTCCAGCGGTTGCCCTTGCGGAGAAAGAACAGTGCGCACGTTTCCCTTGCGCCGCATGAACCCCAGCGCCGTGCCGTTCTCGAGACGCAACGTGGCCCCGATCCGCAGGTCGCCGTAACGGTGCAGAAAATTGTCGGGCGTCTGCGCCGGAATGCCATAGAGCGCGGCCTTCAACGCCCGCAGCGCGGAACTCTTCCCCGCCTCGTTGGGGCCGTAGATGACGTGCATTCCCGGTTCGCCGCCGCCGAGATCGAGGCGCGTGGCGGTAAACGGGCCATAGGCCATCAGATCCAGCACGAGGATCTTCATTCCCCCGTTCCCCGGGAAAGGAGTCGATCGGCGAGCAGTGCCCTGGCGTCGTCCAGCAGGGCCTTCACGGCCTGCGCAGTGGCCGGGTCCGGCACGTCTTCTCCCGCGAAGAGATCCGGAGGCAATTTGCGTCGCAACTCCGCGAATTCAGACGCATACCGCACCAGGTCTTCCTCGTCCGGAACAAGCTCGTCAAGGTCCCCGAGCAATGCCGCGAGCGGACCTTCGGGAGCCTGGTTCTCGGCGCCTGACGGTCGTGTATCGAAGCGAATCCTCTCGACCCACAACGAACCGAAGGACAGGGACTGCGCCCGGATCTGCTGCCGCCAGCGGTCCGGAGCGGCGTGCAGCGCTCCATGCGCGTCACATGCACCAACGATCTCGAGCCGCAGTGCCAGGATTCTCCCGCCGCCCTGATCGAACTCACGCTCGATCACCGGCCCGGTCCGGTCCAGAACGTCTTCCGGCGTCCCGGCGCCTGACACATCCACACGACCGCAGGACCAGCGCAACACGTCGAGGTCGCTGTGCGCCACCTCGACGATGTCACCCCCCGTCACCGTGACCAGCGTGCATCCGCGCGCACCGGTCTCCCGGATGTGCCGCCCCTGCGGGTTGCCCGGAAACACGATCCACGGCCTCTGCGAAATCACCTCGCGCTGGTGGACGTGCCCCAGCGCCCAGTACTGGTAGCCACGCGAGCGGAGATCATCCACGGTGCAGGGTGCGTAGGGTTCGTGGCCCGGTCGGCCGTCGAGGGAGGTGTGCAGCATTCCGATGTTGAGCCAGCCCGTCTCGCCTTGCGGATAGCCGGTGGCAAGGTTGTCGCTGACCACACGCGCCGCGAAACCCTGACCGTGGATCAGGACGCCGAGTGCTTCGAGGCGGACGGTGTCGGGGCGATCGACGGGAAACACGTGGACGTTGTCGGGATAGCGCAGGGTACGCGAGATCTGGCTCGCGGCATCGTGGTTGCCGGAGATCAGGTAGACGCGAATTCCCTCCCGCCCGAGACGCGCGGCCTGCTCCACGAAAAACAGTCCCGTGTTGTAGTCGCGCCAGTCGCCGTCGTAGATGTCACCGGCCAGGAGCACGAACGCGACCCGCTCGTCGATGGCGAGGTCGACCAGATTGACGAAGGCCCGGCGCGTGGCGTTGCGGATCTCCTCGACCGGCGCGCCTTCGTAACGTCCGAGCCCGCGCAACGGGCTGTCCAGGTGAATGTCGGCGGCGTGCAGGAACCTGAAACCCATGTATCGTTATTCTCTGCTGTCCTGACGAGTCTCCGGTCTGCCGACCGGGGTGCGAAGCCTGTCCCGATCTGCCGCTAGCGATTCCCCTCCCGGAATACCGTCAACGCCAGATGAAACCGTTGCAGCAGGATCTCCGGAACGCGTCCGGAATACACATCCCCCAGGGCGAGGTACTTGGTCAGCTGGGTGTCGTGGTCCCGCGAGGTGAAACTTTCAGGGGGATGGCCCTTCTCCACCAGGCGATTCATGTCCCGCAGGTTCGAGGTCTTGTCGGCGCAGGACAGCGCGAGCACGTCGTCATCGGCGTCCCGCATGCGATCGAGATAGGCACGGTTTCGTACCTCCCATGAATGAGACTTGTCGGGCTCGGAAACCCACTCGACCAGTTCCGCGACGCGATCGCTGCCGGTCTCCCCGGCCAGGCCCGTCCGTGTCCAGGCGCAGTCCTCGATGAGGTCGTGCAGAAAGCCTGCCGCGACGACCTCGTCGGGCATCCCCGCCTCCTGCAGCATCCAGGCGACCTCCGCCAGGTGAATGAAATAGGCGGGACGGTCTTCCCCCGGGGGCGCCTTGCGGAAGTGCTTCTCCTGGCGATGGGCGTACTCGGCGAGACGCATGGCGTTGAGTACAAGGTCGTTCATCTGGCGGTCTGCGCGGGTCGGTGAGTCGGTTCAATTGTCGCATGATTCCGGCCACAATTCCGTCACCGGGGTTGCCGTGCCCTGCCCTTCACCGCAGAATGCCGACCCGGACGCCGGCGGAAAGTCACCGTACCGGAATCGACCCCGCAATCAGGGCAGGTGGAGAATGAAAAAGGTACTGGTCACCGGCGGCGCCGGGTTCATCGGCTCGCACACCGTGGATCTGCTTCTGGAGCGCGGCATACTCGTGCGGGTACTCGACAACCTCAGCGCCGGGAACCGGGACAACCTGCCGGGCGACGATCCCGGCCTCGAATTCCTCGAGGGCGACATCCGCAGTTCGGGCGACGTTGCGCGTGCCGTCGAGGGCGTCAGTCACGTGCTGCACCTCGCGGCCCAGGTCTCAGTGGTCAACTCCGTCGAGGACCCCCCGAACTCCGCCGACCACAACATCATGGGGTTCGTCACCGTGCTCGACGCCGCACGGCGCGCCGGTGTGGCGCGCTTCGTGTACGCGTCCTCGGCTGCCGTTTACGGTACCCCGGAGCGTTTGCCGCTCGACGAGTCCGCCCCGCTGTTCCCCCTCTCCCCGTACGGTCTGGAGAAGCGGGTCAATGAACAGTACGCCTCGCTGTTCCACGGCCACTGGGGGATCTCCACACTTGGCATGCGCTACTTCAACGTCTTCGGCCCGCGCCAGGACCCCTCGTCCCCGTATGCCGGTGTCATCTCCCTGTTCGTCGACCGCATTCGCGCCGGCGATCCCCTCACCATTTTCGGGGACGGAGGTCAGACGCGCGACTTTATCTACGTGCGGGACGTGGCCCGGGCCAATGTCGCCGCGCTGGGATCCGGTTTTGAAGGCGCATGCAACGTCGCCACCGGTACGACGGTAAACCTGCTGGACGTAATCGACGCACTCGGCGGCGTTGCCGGCGCCACCCCGGAAATCAGTTTTCTGCCCCCTCGCGAAGGCGATATCCGCGATTCGTCCGCGGTCGTCGCCGCCCTGCACCGGGAGCTCGATGTTCGCGCGGAAACGGGACTCGCCGAGGGGCTCGGGATGCTCCTGGATTCGACGGCCTGACACGGGAGAATCCGCGGTGCAACGCCGGTCCTACGCCTGCGGGTCAGAGGTCAGCGCGACGACGCGCGCGGTCACGAACATGGTGAGCAGGACCGACGCGGCGAAGGCGTAGAGGCCGTAGCGCATCTGTACATCGGCAATGGCCCCCAGCTTGACCGCGACCACGAGGATCGCCACCACGAACACGTCGAGCATGGACCACTTGCCGTACAGGTGCATCCAGTGCAGGTAGTGCCCGAGTTTCTCCCGTTCCAGGTGGTCCAGCCCGAGGATCCGGAACAGCAGGACGAGCTTGAGGATCGGCAGGACCACGCTGAAACCACCGATGATCAGAAACAGGAACCACTGCCCCCCCAGCAGCAGCTCGGTGACCCCGGAAAGCACCGAGAAGGTGTTCTCGATCACGAGAAATTTTTCCAGGGTGATGATCGGGGCGACCAGCCCCACTCCCAGAAGGACCGCCGCGATCACGACCACGCCGCGGAGCACCCCGGCCCGATCGCGCAACCGGGGAGAGATGACATCTTTGTTGTCCATGCCCACTGCGACTCCTTGATTCATTCGGCGGCAGGGTATAAAGCGATTGCCGGAAAATGACATACCGGATTGCGCCGGATTTTCGTTCGTCATCAAGGCGCGACAACAGGCACATAGTCGAACGATGGAACGGTTGTCGCAACACAGGGGACGGATGAAAAGACAAACAGGATGGTATGTCATTTGACAGAAATCGCCTAAGCGCCCTGTCGTCCTGCCGGGATCAGTATACAAGGCGTCAGTGATGTCGCGGCATGCGGGACGGGACGCTCCGGGCAATCGACAGCTGCCGAAGATTCGATACGGGTTCAGGCAATCGTCTGGTAGTAGATGTTCTGCGGGTGGTTGGCATCGGCGAAAAAGTACCAGCGCTCGAACAGCAGGCCGATGTACTGGATCTGGAAGGCATAGAGCGGCAGGGTTGGAGAGGACTGCATGTAGGCAACGGCCAGCAGAATCACCGGCACCGGGAACACCAGGACCAGAAACGCGACCCTGACGACGCGGACCCAACCCGGGCCTCCGCCGTGAAAGAACTCCCGCGTGTTGAACGAGCCGCCCATCAGGCCCTGCGCCTTCTGAGTGATCTTGCCGTAACGCACGCCGATGGCCGTCTGGGGCGTCGACACCGGACGCAGCGAGCGATTGCGCGCCAGCGAGGCGAACCGCGTCACCAGCGCCGACAGGGTCAGGATGACCGCCCAGACACCATAGAACCTTACCAGCCCCGCCCCCACCATCGCCGAGAACGCGGCGGCGAGCGTGAATCCCGACGCCCCGCCCAGCAGGATGTAGTTGAACACCGTGAGCGGGCTGTGCCACTCCTGGAGGAACTTCAGGCTGACGTAGATCATTGCTGTACATACATACAGTGCGAATGCCGCCAGGGTCGCAAGCGCACCGATCAGCAGGGTGGCATCGACGGCAATGTCCCCCGGCAGCACGAACAGCGGCTGCGTCCAGCCCATCCAGTGCGCCAGCCCCCACGCCGCCACCAGTCCCATCATGGCCGGTAGGGCGATGACCTCCCTCGACAGCCAGGACGTGCGCCATTTCGCCGCCGAGCGCCAGGCCCGCTCCGGCCTGCCGAGATGAAAGATCGAAGCAACCAGTCCCAGCACGAGAAGCGCAAGCGACAGCGCGCTGCCGAGTCCGTAGAAGGTCTGCTCGTCCTGGGCCGGGAGCAGATTGACCAGGGCGTAGAGCTGGCCCGTGTAAAGGGCAAGGAAGAGTCCCTGACCGGCGCCAATCAGGGTCGTCAGGAAGATCACGGATAGTGCCGGATGCATGAATGATTTACCTGTCCGCCAAACTGCCGTGTAGTGTCGCCGGATACAAGCTCTGTCCCTGACCCGGCGAAGTCGGAACCAAGTTTTTAGTATTGAGTGTCGAGTTGAAAGCGTGCGCTGTACGCACGGCTCTATTCGATGACACCTATTCCTATCGTCGTTCCGTGAGCGAAGCGAACTCCGCAATTCAACATTCAACATTCAAAACTCATACCCCGAATGAGTCTTCGACACGTTGTTCGAGACTCCCGGCGTAAGGGACTACCAGCTCGTGATGTCGTCCAGCGTGGGCGCGTCCTTCGGCGGTTCGACGCCGGGGCCTTCCTTCTTGAGCGGATTGTCCGCCCGTACGAGTTCATCGGGGTGCAGCGTGATCCGCGTCTTGCGCCTCGGCAGATAGTGATTGGCCGGCCGCGTGCCCCACTCGGGCATGAGCTGGTAACCGCCGTTCTCCCGTATGTTGACCGACACCTCCGAATCCGAGTCGTGGATGTCGCCGAACAGGCGCGCGCTGGTCGGGCAGGCCAGCACGCAGGCGGGTTTGCGCTCGCTCTCGGGGAGCGACTTGTCGTAGATGCGGTCCACGCAGAGCGTACATTTCTTCATCACGCGCTGCTTCTCGTCCAGTTCCCGCACACCGTAGGGGCAGGCCCAGGAGCAATACTTGCAACCGATGCATTTGTCGTAGTCCACCAGGACGATGCCGTCGGACTCGCGCTTGTAACTGGCGCCCGTCGGGCACACCGGCACGCACGGCGGGTCCTCGCAGTGCAGACAGCTCTTGGGGAAATGCACCGTTTCGGTGTTGGGGTATTCGCCGACCTCGAAGGTCTGTACCCGGTTGAAGAAGGTTCCCGTCGGGTCGCGGTCATGGGGTCTGAAATCGGCCAGCGGACCGGCCCAGCCCGAGGTGTTCCACTCCTTGCAACTGGTGACGCAGGCGTGGCATCCCACGCAGACGTTCAGGTCGATGATCAATGCAAGCTGTGTCATGTCCGCGGTCCCCCGCCGGGCCGGAACCGGCCGAAGGCGCCCGCGACGTAGGCCTGCCAGCGGGGCCGGCGCGACGGCATGCCCCCGACCGGCTTGACGGCGTCGAAGCGCGGCCAGGTCTCCTTCGGGTCCTTGTCGTAGGCCTTGTAGACCCTGACACGCACATCGTACCAGGCGGCCTGGCCGGTCACCGGGTCGGAGTTCGACAGGTGATCACCGCATTCGTGGGGCGGCAGTTCCTCGGAGATCACGTGATTGAGCAGAAACCCCTTTTTCGATTCGTTGGCATCCGGGGAAAGGCCCCAGGCCCCGGTGGACTTGCCGATCGCGTTCCAGGTACACACCGTGCCCGGCTCGACGGCCTCGCTGAACCGGCACATCGCCCGCACCCGCCCGTGCGGCGACTCGACCCACACCCAGTCACCGTCGTCGAATCCGTTCGCCGCACCCAGTCTGGGGCTGACGAAGAGGTAATTGTGGGCGTGAATCTGGCGCAGCCAGGCGTTCTGCGAGTTCCAGGAATGGTACATCGCCATGGGCCGCTGGGTGATGGCGCGCAGGGGATAGCCCCGGGTATCCACGAGCTGCGACTCCAGGGGCTCGTAGTAGAACGGCAGCGGGTCGAAAAACGTGTCGACGCGCTTGCGTTGCCGCTCCGGGGACTGCTTGCCGTCCCAGCGTCCCTGTGCGGCGAGCCGGAACTTCTGCAGCACCTCCGAGTAGAGATGCACGCTGATCGGTTCCACGTAACGGGTCAGGCGATGACGACGCGCCCAGGTCAGGTAACCCTTGTTCCAGTTGCGCATGTACTGGTAGGAGCGCGGTAACTCGTACTGGTACACGCAGTTGTTCTCGGCATACATCTCCCACTGGCGCGGATTGGGCTCGCCCTGCATGAACTTCTCGCCGGCCTTGCCGCGCCAGCCGGCCAGAAACCCGATCCCGGATCCCGGATCGGTCTCGTAGTTGATGATGAATCCGGGTAGTCGCGATATTTGCGCGACCCGTCGGGTGTCGTGAAGGCGGGCAGGCCGAGCCGGCTGCCCAGCTCGATCAGCACGTCCTGGAAGGGCTTCGACTCCCCCCGGGGCGGTATCACCGGAATTCGCACGGAATCCACCGGGCCGTCGAATTCCGAGATGGGGCGGTCCAGCATCGACATCACGTCGTGGCGTTCCAGGTAGGTCGTGTCAGGCAGTACCAGGTCGGCGAACGCCGTGGTCTCGGACTGGAACGCGTCGCACACGACCAGGAAGGGGATGCGGTACTCGCCGTCCTCGCCCTTGTCGGCCAGCATCTTGCGGACCTCGGTCGTGTTCATCGACGAGTTCCACGCCATGTTCGCCATGAACAGCAGCAACGTGTCGATCGGGTCCGGATCCTCGTCGCCCGGCGACGCGTAGACCGCCTTGTCCTGACGCCGGTCCCACCACAGCTTGTTCTGCGGGTCGAAACAACCCTCTTCCTCCGGCACGTCCGAGCGCAGGAACATGCCGTACTCGGAGCTTTCCGGGTCCTGGTTCACCAGCTCGGCGGCGTTGGTGTAGCGCACCAGGAAATCGCGGTCGAAGAGCCCCAGCTTGACGACCTCGTGGATGAAGGCGAGGAATAACGCCCCGTCGGTACCCGGCTTGATCGGCACCCACTCATCGGCGATCGCGGAGTAGCCGGTGCGCACCGGATTGATCGACACGAAGCGCCCGCCATTGCGTTTGAACTTCGAGAGCGCGATCTTGAGCGGGTTCGAGTGATGGTCCTCAGCGGTGCCTACCATGATGAACAGCTTCGACCGCTCCAGGTCCGGGCCGCCGAACTCCCAGAAAGAGCCGCCGATGGTATAGATCAGGCGCGCCGGGGAATACTGCTTCATGATCCCCGAGGCCCCCCTTGGCGCAGATGACGCCCTGATTGAGGGGATGATCGGGATTGCCCTCGATGTAGCGCACCTCTCCGTCGCGCAGCGTCACGCGGATGCCGCAGCGGCAGGCGCACATATAGCAGGTGGTGGTTTTGACCTCGGTCGTGCCGGAAACCTGTTCGGGTTTCGTGCCGGGTTCCTGCATGCGAGGGCTCCGTGGTCGCGTTCCCTGCGTCAGACTGCCGGGGGGGGGGACGGGTTGTGATTGGACTACGCGATCAAACCGCCATCCATGGGAACCGGCAGGGCGAATGCCGTTGCTATATTCTAATTCAATATCGGCCAGCCAGTGGACTGAGGACGCGATGACATCCCCTAAGGAAGCCATGAACAAATGGCTGCGACGGCGCATCGCTGCGTTGCACGGTGCTCGCTCCCTCGCCTGTATATCGTGTGATATGTCTCGGTCACTGCGCGCCGTGCGCCTTGCGCTACATCCGTCTCGCTCATTTGTTCATGGCTTCCCCAAGGGACACACCGTACAACGCTTCGGTACCCTGTCCGCGAGATTGATCTTCGCGGGTATCTGGTTCTGCGTCGCATTCGGCTGCGCGTCCCCCCCCAGCAATACGAAAAACAGCTGCGCGATCTTCGAGGAGAAGGGCGGCTGGTACAAGAGCGCCCTGAAGAGCCAGGAGAAGTGGGGTGTGCCGATCCACGTGCAACTGGCGATCATCAACCAGGAGTCGCGCTTCGAGCACGATGCCAAACCGCCCCGCGACCGCATCCTCTGGGTGATCCCCTGGTTTCGCAGTTCTTCTGCCTTCGGCTACGGCCAGGCGCAGGACGGCACCTGGGACGCCTATCGCAACAGCACGGGCAAACGGGGTGCCGACCGCGACGACTTCGACGACGTCGTTGACTTCGTCGGCTGGTACGGAGACGTCTCGAATCGCAAGCTGGGAATCGCCAAGGACGATGCCTACCGGCAGTACCTCGCCTACCACGAGGGATGGACCGGTTATATGCGCAAGACCTACAAGAAAAAGAAGTGGCTGATCAAGGTCGCCCGCGACGTCGAACGCACCGCACACAAATACCGGAACCAGCTCGCCAGATGCGAGGACGACCTGGACAAGGGGTGGAGTCTTTGGCCGTTTTGATGAGTGCGCGATTGGGGGGGGTGATTGGGTCACTTACAAAAACAGGCCTTAGCCGAATTTCGCTCACTCGTGTCCGAACCGGGTATCTGTTCGACACGGCAAACTCACGGGCGTGATAGACGGAAAGTTTCCGTAGATGCCGCATATGATTTTTGGGGGCGTCTTGGAGCGCAGATGGTGAAAGTATTTTCCTATGTGTTGATAATTCGGACGAATTCACGATACTCGATTTATAACGCTACGCAGGAATATCATAAAATTAGGTTTGGTTAGGTTGAATGTATCCGTAGGTCTCAAGAGTACCGAGTTCTCATCCAATTTCTGCACGCAACCGCTACCTGCCTGACATAGACCCTCGCCACCGCCTTGGCATAGCGCGCGTTCTCCTTCCCGAAACCTCACCGGCGCCATCACCAGT
>JAYENI010000296.1:0-18828 GCA_034722015.1 Pseudomonadota bacterium | reverse complement strand
CGGACTTGCCGGGAACGCCGATTCCTCGATTTACGACCTGGATATGACCGGGCCCTGCGTGCTGGTGACGGGCTCCGAAGGGCGGGGTATTCGGCGCATGACGCGCGAGCTTTGCGACCGGGTGGCCGCGATCCCCATGCGGGGCGCTGCCGAGAGCCTTAACGTCTCGGTCGCGGCAGGTGTTACGCTGTTCGAGGCGAGCAGGCAGCGACGGCTGGCGCCGCCTGCCGGTTCGATTGCGCCGTCAACGCGCCTCAAGTAGAATCGCGCGTCTTTCAGACAATTCGTCTCTCCTTGCCTTACCGGATTCGGCGCTCTCCAGCGCCTCGTGCCGGGAGGCTGCAACCCGTAAGGAGTCAATAATGAGACACTACGAAGTCGTGTTTCTGGTCCACCCTGACCAGAGCGATCAGGTCCCCGCGATGGTCGAGCGCTACCGTTCGATGGTCGAGACCGGAGGGGGCGTCGTTCATCGCCTTGAAGACTGGGGCCGCAGGCAACTTGCCTATCCCATATCCAAGATGCACAAGGCGCATTACATCCTGATGAATATCGAGTGTGACCAGGCGGCGCTCGACGAGTTGAACAACGCCTTCAGGTTCAACGATGCCGTAATCCGAAATCTTGTGATGATCGTCAAGAAGCCTGTCACCGAGTCGTCTCCGCTGGCACGCGAACGCGAGGCGGAAAACGGAAGGGACAAGGGCAACGGTGGTCGTGAGCCGGCTCGCGAGACCAGTCGGGATTCAGCCGGGGAAAAGCCTTCCTCGGACTGAGGCGATTTCTGTCAAATGACATACCATCCTGCTTGTCTCTTCGTCCGTCCTCTGTGTTGCGACAACCGTTACATAGTACGACTATGCGCCTGTTGTCGCGCCTTGATGACGAACGAAAATCCGGCGCAATCTGGTATGTCATTTTCCGGCAATCGCCCGAAGTCGATCACTCCAGGTATTCATTGAATTTATTGAGAAGGATTTACAATGTCTCGTTATTTCAGACGTCGCAGATACTGCAAATTCACCGTTGAGGGCATCACGGAGATCGATTACAAGGATCTCGAGTTGTTGAAAGGGTTCGTGTCGGAGGCCGGCAAGATTGTACCGAGCCGGATTACGGGTACCAGTGCCCGCTACCAGCGGCAGCTTGCCAAGGCGGTCAAACGCGCCCGCTATCTGGCGCTGCTGCCTTACAGCGACCGCCACTAGGTACGATCCCGGGACTTGCCGGGGGCTGCCTCGGGGCGGTGCGTAGAGCCGCGATCCCGGTCCCGAAGGTACGCCACGGCAAGGATTCCAGTGGGGTGACATCCCGATGATGGCCAAGCTGGCAGCCTATATCATGGCGGGCCGTCTTCAGGCGGCCACGGCGCTACTGGGTTTCGTGGTGCTTGCGTTCATGTTTCCGCCGCTCTCACTGCTGAGCGGCGCCGCGCTGGGTCTGGTCACCTTGCGAAGGGGAGCGACCGAAGGATTTCAGGTCGCCGGCCTGGCACTGCTGGTGACAGGCGGGATGGCGTGGGTGGCGCTGGGGCGACCGTCTCCCGGCCTGCTTTTCGGGCTGGTACAGTGGGCCCCGGTCTTTGTGCTCGCGCTGGTACTTCGCTATACGATTTCATTGCGCGCCGCCACAGGGGCTGCTGCGGTGTTCGGTCTGATCGTGCTGGTACTCGCCCATGTTCTGGTGCCGGACCTGCCGGCACTCTGGACGGCGGTTCTGGACGAGTATTTTCGCCCGAACCTGGAGCAGGCCGACGTCCCCGCCGGGCAGATCGACGAAACGTTGGAGACCGCGGCGGCTATCATGACCGGCGCGGTCATTTCGTCATTGATGCTGGTCGCGGTGCTGTCGCTGCTGATCGCACGCTGGTGGCAGTCGGTGCTGTACAACCCGGGCGGTTTCCGGGGCGAATTCCAGGAACTGAGACTTGGCCGGCCGTTGGCGGTCGTGGGTCCGGCGCTTCTGGTGGCGGCGTATGTGCAGAAATCCACGGGTCTGACCGAGGCATCACTGGTCGCATTGCTACCGTTCCTGTTGCAGGGAATCGCCGTGGTGCACAGACTCAGTGCCCGGTCCGGGAATCCGGCGCCATGGCTGATCGGGCTGTACGCCTTGCTGGTCATCGCGATGCCGCAGATGATGGCGGCCTTGATCGCAGTGGGTGTGATGGACAATTTTTTCGACCTGCGCGCGCGGTTTGGGCCGCGGCAAGGGCAGGGCGAGGATTGAGGGCGATGCGCGCCCCACGCCGTGAGGTCTGACCAGGGGCGGGTATTGCCGTCGCGGCCGTGGAGAACTGCCGGGATGCTGGATCCGGTATGAGACAAGTTTTTGCTGAAAAAGGTGCGAGACGATGGAAGTCATTCTGCTGGAAAAGATTGAGAATCTCGGGGGCCTTGGAGACAAGGTCAAGGTCAAGCCGGGGCACGCCCGCAACTACCTGGTACCGCAGGGAAAGGCAAAGTTTGCCACGCCGGAGAATCTGGCGGAGTTCGAGGCACGTCGCGCCGAGCTGGAAAACGCGGCGGCCGAAGGGCTTGGGGCGGCCGAGGGCCGCATGGAGCAACTGGAGGGACTGGTAGTGAACATCCCGGTCAAGGCGGGCAGCGAGGGCAAGCTCTTCGGCTCGGTCGGTACCGACGATATCGCGGCAGCGGTTTCCGCGGCCGGTGCAGAGGTGGTCAAACGTGAGGTCAGGATGCCGACGGGCCCCATCCGCCAGACCGGTGAGTACGAGATCGGGATTCATCTGCACACCGACGTCAATGTGATCGTGACGGTCAACGTCGTCCCCGAGTAACACACGCCTGATCGGGTTTCCCGGCGTTCCGGGCGGGACCCAGTACGCCGGATGGAACCCGGCGCTTGCCACAAGGGACGTCGTCCGGGTATTCGGGTCTCTCCCAACCCGACGCGCTGGCATCAGCTATCCGGTTCGATACCCGACGGGTCTTGGTTCCATGTCAGATACTATCGTAGCGCAGCGAAGCAGCAGGCCCGCCAGTACCGAGAACCTCAAGGTTCCCCCGCATTCGATGGAAGCCGAGCAGTCCGTACTCGGCGGACTGCTGATCGACAACAACGCCTGGGACCAGGTTGCGGACCGCATCGCCGAGGTCGATTTTTACGTCTACGACCATCGGGTCACCTTTCGCGCGATCAGCGAACTGGCGGAAGCCAACAAGCCCTTCGATCTCGTCACCCTTTCCGACTGGCTGGAGCAGCGCAAGGAGCTCAGCGAAGCCAGCGTCATGTCCTACCTGGGACAGCTTGCCAGGGACACACCGAGCGCGGCCAATATCCGGGCCTATGCGGACATCGTCCGGGAAAAATCGATCCTGAGACAGCTCATCACCGTCGGGTCGGAGATTGCCGACAGCGGTTTCAATACGGAGGGTTGTGACAGCAGGGAGTTGCTGGACCAGGCCGAGCAGAAGGTCTTCGCGATCGCGGACCAGGGCGCGCGGGCGCATCAGGGGTTCCGCAGTATCAGTACACTGCTCAAGTCCGCCGTCGACCGCATCGACGAATTGTACGAGAAGGACGATCCGATCACCGGCCTGCCGACGGGTTTCGGCGAGTTCGACGAGAAGACCTCGGGCCTGCAGAACGGGGACCTGATCATCGTCGCCGGCCGACCCTCGATGGGCAAGACGGCGTTTGCCGTCAACATGGCCCAGTTTGCGGCGGTCAAGCGCAACGCCGCGGTGGCGATCTTCAGCATGGAGATGCCGGGGGAGCAACTGACGATGCGCATGCTCTCCTCGCTGGGGCGTATCGACCAGCAACGGTTGCGCAGCGGCAAGCTGCTGCAGGAAGACTGGCCGCGGATATCCAGTGCGGTCGCCATGCTCAGCGAGGTGCCGATCTTCATCGACGACTCCGCCGGGCTCAATCCGACCGAGCTGCGGGCGCGGGCGCGACGGCTCAAGCGCGAGCACGATCTGGGCCTGATCGTAGTGGACTATCTGCAACTCATGCAGGTCTCGGGCAGCACCGAGAACCGCGCGACCGAGATATCGGAAATCTCCCGTAGTCTAAAGGGCCTCGCCAAGGAGTTGTCCGTCCCGGTGATCGCCCTGTCCCAGCTCAACCGCAGTCTGGAGCAGCGCCCCAACAAGCGCCCCATCATGTCTGACCTGCGTGAGTCCGGGGCCATCGAACAGGACGCTGACCTCATCGTCTTCATCTACCGGGATGAGGTGTACAACGAGGAGTCGAATGACAAGGGCATCGCGGAGATCATCATCGGCAAGCAGCGCAACGGGCCAATCGCTACGGTGCGCCTGACCTTCCTCGGCCAGTACACCAGTTTCGAGAACTACGTCTCCGAGTCGTATACGAGCGAGTCCTTCGGATGACGCGCAGCGCGTGCGTTCGGGTCGATCCGCGCGCGCTGCAACACAATCTGGCCCGGGTACGGGAGGCGGCGTCCGGAAGCCGCGTCATGGCCGTGGTCAAGGCCAATGCCTACGGACACGGGGCCCTGGCCGCCTCCTCGGCACTGTCAGCGGCCGACGCATTCGCCGTCGCCAACATCGCCGAGGCCCTACGCCTGCGTGAAGGGGGCGTATCCCATCCCATTCTGTCACTCCAGGGTTGCCGGGACTCCGCTGAACTCGAACTGGCGGACGTGCACGACATCTGGATTGCGGTCCAGCGTCCGGGACAGATCGAAATGCTGGAGCAGGCGTCGCCGTCGAGGCCCCTGCGCGTGTGGCTGAAACTGAATACCGGCATGAATCGCCTCGGACTGCCGGCAGGGGAAGCGGCGGGCTGGCATGGGCGACTGCAGGGGCTGCAGAGCGTTCGCGACGACATCGTGCTCATGACCCATCTCGCCTGCGCAGACGATCGGGATGACCCGGCGACGCGACGTCAGACAAACGCGTTCGATCGTGCCGTCGCGGGCCTGCCGGGTGAACAGAGCATCGCCAACTCGGCGGGTGTGCTGGCCTTTCCGGAGACGCATCGGGACTGGGTGAGACCCGGGATCATGCTCTACGGCTCGACGCCCTTCCCGGGCACCCGCCCCGCTGACAACGGCCTGGTGCCGGCGATGACATTCAGCGCACCCCTGCTCGCGGTCGATACGCGCCGCCGTGGGGACGCGATCGGTTACGGTGGCGCCTGGATGTGTCCGGAGGATATGCCGGTTGGCGTGGCGGCCATCGGGTATGCGGACGGTTACCCGCGTCACGCGCCCGCGGGAACCCCGGTTTTTGTCAACGGTAATCTGGCCAGGCTCGTCGGGCGCGTGTCCATGGATATGATCACGATCGATCTGCGCGGCATCGAACAGCCGCGGGTCGGCGACGAGGTGGTGGGGTGGGGAACGGCGCCCGGCGTTGACGAGGTGGCAAGCGCGGCCGGGACGATCGGGTACGAATTATTATGCAACGCAGGGCGATGCCTGGATACGGCACAGTGTTGATTCGCCGACCCTCCCGGCGTGCGCGCCGGAATCAGCGCTCCAGCAGATCCAGTTTTCCCGGTTTGCCCGCCCAGTCGTCGGCGTCGGGCAGCGCGTCCTTTTTTGCCGTGATCACCGGCCATTCGCGCGACAGTTCTTCGTTCAGCGCCAGATACTTCTCCTGATCCGGTGACAGGTCATCCTCCGGGAGGATCGCCTCGATGGGACATTCGGGTTCGCAGAGCGTGCAGTCGATGCACTCTTCCGGATCGATGACCAGAAAATTCGGCCCTTCGTGAAAGCAGTCGACGGGGCATACCTCGACGCAGTCCGTGTACTTACATTTAATGCAATCCTCAACGACGACAAAGGTCATCGGCTTTTCTCCGTGCAGCTGGATTCGAGTGGACGGGTATTCTAAATCGAAAGGGAACACTCATACACATGGGGATACATCGAACAGGTGAATTGCGGTGAGAGGCGCCTTGTCGGCGGAACCCGGCCACTGGTCCCTGATGTCCGCGGGAAGGCCTTCCGGCCATTTGACACATTCAGGATTGCCGCCTATGTTTACAGGCAGTTGGGCCACATTTACCTGACAAGGGCTGAAATATGAAAATCAAGTCGAGTCTCCTTTCCCTGGCGCTTGTCATCGTGATCGGCACGGCATCGGTCACCGCTTCCGGAACGGTGGCCGCGCAAGGCCAGTATAGCGACGGCAGCCCTTCTCCCTCCGCGATGCTGGTGGACGGTGTCGTTGCCAGACCCCTCGGTCTGGGTGCGATGATCATCGGCGCGGCGACCTGGGTCGTCACCCTGCCTTTCAGTCTGATCGGCGGGAATCCCGGAGAGGCCGGTCGCCAGCTGGTTGGCGAACCGACCCGGTTCACCTTCAGGCGTCCGCTTGGCGAATTCCCCAGATAGGGGATCGCGCGCCCGCGCCATTCAATCCACTACCTCTTTCAGCCGGTAAACCAGGTCGAGCGCCTGGCGTGGCGTCAGTGTGTCCGGGTTCGTTTCCCCCAGCAGTTGCAAGGCTTCCAGACCAGGTTGCGGTTCCAGGGCCAGCGAGAGTTGCGGGCCGGCGCCGCGAGGCGGCACGGTCTGGTTCTCGAGCAGCCGAAGTTTCTCCCTTGCGCGGGCCAGTGCACCCGGTGGCACCCCGGCGAGCCGCGCCACCTGGATCCCGTAGCTCTGGTTGGCCGGCCCGTCCTTCAGCGTGTGCAGGAAAACGATCTGTTCGCCGTGTTCCATGGCGTCGATGTGGACGTTCGCCACCGCCGGGTGTTGTCCGGGCAGCGCGGTCAGTTCGAAATAGTGCGTCGCGAACAGGGTGAATGACCGGTTTTCCTCCGCCAGATGGGCGGCGCATGCCCAGGCCAGCGAGAGACCGTCGAAGGTGCTCGTGCCCCGGCCGATCTCGTCCATCAGTACCAGGCTGTACTCGGTCGCGTTGTTGAGTATGTTGGCGGCCTCGGTCATTTCCACCATGAACGTCGACCGCCCGGATGCAAGATCGTCGGTCGCACCAATGCGGGTGAAGATCCTGTCTACCGGACCGATGACCGCATGGCTCGCCGGTACGAAGCTTCCGGCGTGCGCCATCAGGACGATCAGCGCGGACTGGCGCATGTAGGTGGATTTTCCGCCCATGTTCGGGCCCGTGATGACCAGCATGCGCCGCTCCGTGTCCAGACGCAGGTCGTTCGGGACGAACGGATCTTCCAGAACCTGCTCCACCACCGGGTGCCGGCCGCCTTCGATAACCATGCCCGACTCTTCGGTCAGTAGGGGCTTGACATAGTCCAGGGTTTCCGCGCGCTCCGCGAAACAGCACAGTACGTCCAGTTCGGCGAGTGCACCCGCGCAGGTCTGTAACGGTTGCACGAATTTCAGCAGGTCTTGCAGCAGACCTTCCCAGGCGGATTTCTCGCGGGCGAGGGAACGTTCGCGCGCGCTCAGCGCCTTTTCCTCGAATCGCTTGAGTTCTGGCGTGATGTAGCGTTCGGCCCCCTTGAGGGTTTGCCTGCGTGTGTAGTCCTCCGGCGCCCTGTCGGCCTGGGCGCGGGAGATTTCGATGTAATAGCCATGTACGCGGTTGTATGCGACCTTCAGCGTCGCGATGCCCGTGCGCGTGCGCTCGCGTTGCTCCAGTGCCATCAGGAAACCGTCGGCGTTTTCGCCTATTGCGCGAAGCTCGTCCAGTTCAGGATCGAAACCCGAAGCAATCACACCACCGTCGCGGATCAGCAGAGGCGGGTTCTCGACCAGCGCGCGTGTGAGCAGCTCGAGTACCTCCGGATGCTCCCCCATGCGCTGGTGTACGTCCTGAAGCAGTGACGCTTCCACGGAGCCGGTCAGGGTCCGCAGTTCCGGCAGTCCGGCCAGCGTGTCTCTCAGGCCGGAGAGGTCGCGGGGTCGTGCGGACCCGAGTGACACGCGTGCCAGAATGCGCTCCACGTCCGAAATGCCGTGCAGCACGTCAGCGACCGGACCGAAACGATCGGAAGATATGAGCGACTCGATCGCGTCGAAACGTGCACGCAGCATGTCACGGTTTCGAAGCGGCGAGCCGAGCCAGCGTCTCAGGCAGCGTGCCCCCATCGCGCAGGAAGTGCGGTCGAGCACGTGAGTGAGGGTGTGTTCCGTACCCCCGGACAGCGTGGTCTCTATCTCCAGGTTGCGCCGGCTCGCCGCGTCGAGGACGACGGAATCGCCGGAGCGTTCCGCGCGTAGTGAATTGATGTGGGGCAGGGCGGTACGCTGGGTGTCCTTTACATATTGCAGCAGTGCGCCCGCGGCGCCGATGGCTGGTCCCATGTCCTGACACCCGAAACCGTCGAGATCGTTGACTGCGAACTGTGCGCACAGGGCGCGATGTCCGGAATCGGAATCGAAGTGCCAGGGGGCGAGTCGGTGTACGCCGCCGCGCCGCGGGTCGACAATACTGTCTTCGGCGACCAGGGTCTCCGCGGGTTGCAATCGTTCGAGTTCCGCAAAGAGGGCCTCCTCGCCGGCAACCTCCTTGACCACGAAGCGCCCGGCGCTCAGTTCGAGAAAGGCAACACCAAAAATGCCGTCGCTGCAGGACAGGGCGAGCAGGAGGTTGTCGCGTCGTTCGTCCAGCAATGCGTCTTCGGTGATGGTGCCCGGGGTTACGACGCGAACCACCTTGCGCTCGACGGGCCCCTTGGCCACGGCAGGGTCGCCGATCTGCTCGGCCAGCGCGACCGATTGTCCCAGGCGAACGAGCCGAGCGAGGTAGTTGTCGACAGCGTGTACCGGCACGCCGGCCATCGGGATGGGTTCTCCCGCCGAGCGTCCGCGTGCCGTCAGGGTGAGGTCCAGTAGCTCAGCGGCACGTCGTGCGTCGTCGTAGAAAAGTTCGTAAAAATCCCCCATGCGGTAGAACAGCAGGATGTCGGGGTGTTCCGCCTTGATGCCGAGATACTGCTGCATCATGGGGGTGTGGGCGGGGAACTGTTCCTCCGGGAGTGCCATGCGCCGGGAGTGTATCGACCGGGGACATGTTCGGGCAAGCCCCGGTGTCGTCCATGTCCCCGGCCTCGGCCCGGATTGACCTTTGCTTGTCAGTCAGGGTGCGGCCTCGCTATGGTGTCGGAATGGAAACAGAACTCGAGCAACTGGCGGTGCAATGCGGCCGGGCCCTTCGCGACCGGGGTTGGCGACTGGTGACGGCCGAGTCCTGTACCGGGGGCTGGGTCGCGAAATGCGTGACCGACATCGCGGGCAGTTCATCGTGGTTCGATCGCGGGTTCGTGACCTACAGCAATGCGGCCAAGCGCGATCTGCTGGGTGTCACCACCGCGACGCTCGACGCTCATGGCGCGGTGAGCGAGGCGACCGTGGGTGAGATGGCGATCGGTGCGCTGGAACGCGGCGGAGGAAACATATCACTCGCGGTCAGCGGTATCGCGGGTCCTGACGGGGGGACGCCGAAAAAGCCGGTTGGCACCGTCTGGTTTGCCTGGAAGGCCGGGGACGCCGATGTCGTGACGCGAAAATGTCGCTTCGACGGGAATCGTGAGGCGGTTCGCCGTCGGTCCGTGGTCGTCGCGCTCGAAGGCGTGCTGTCGCTTGTCTGACAAGCGCGTCACCAGGCGGTTGTTTTTTGCGTTGTGGCCGGACGATGCCACACGTGCGCGGGTCGCTCGCCTGATCCGGGACCTTCCGCGGAAACAGGGCAGGCCCGTGGCGCCCGAAAACCTGCACGCCACACTCGTGTTCGTCGGTAATGTGGACGCACACGTGGCGAAGTGCCTGGAGGACAGGGCCGGGACAGTCGCCGTCGAGCCCTTCGATGTGCAGCTCGACCGGGTCGGCTGTTTTGCCCGCGCCGGCGTGGTGTGGCTGGGCGCCGAACGAACCCCGCCGACACTCGAACGTATCGTGCAGGACCTGATCGCGGCCGTTGTCCCCTGCGGCTACTCCCCTGAGGCAAGGCCCTTCCGCCTGCACGTCACGCTGTTCCGCAAGGCCCGTCCCTCTCTCGAGACCCCCGAGGCGGTCGATCCGGTCCCGTGGCGCGTCGAGGGGTTCTCCCTGATCGAGTCGGTGAGCATCCGGGGGGGGGTGCGATATCAATCGGTGCGGGACTTCACCGTCTGAGGCGGTCGAAAGGCCTGGTACAGGGAGCGGAACGGGGATCGCTCCGGTGAATCTCACGGGGCGCATGTCCAGGCGTTCGGATATGTGGAATAATCCGCTTCTTTGATTTGCCGGTATCGGTGGGACAACGTCTTCGCGGGCGCGGACGACCGTTGCGATGGCACGAATCGGGAGGATGGCCGTGGACGAAAAAAGGCAGAAGGCGCTGGCTGCGGCGCTGGGACAGATCGAACGTCAGTTCGGCAAGGGCGCGGTCATGCGCATGGGTGACGCGACGGAACGCAACGTGGACGTGATCTCCACGGGATCCCTTGGTCTGGATATCGCGCTGGGTATCGGCGGCCTGCCCAAGGGTCGGGTGGTCGAGATCTACGGGCCGGAGTCGTCCGGCAAGACGACGCTGACCCTGCAGGTCATCGCCGAGTGCCAGAAGGGGGGCGGAACCGCGGCATTCATCGACGCCGAGCACGCGCTCGACCCCGGTTATGCGGAAAAACTGGGCGTAAACGTCGACGACCTGCTGGTTTCCCAGCCGGATACCGGTGAGCAGGCGCTGGAGATCGCGGACATGCTGGTGCGCTCCGGGGCCGTGGACGTCGTCATCATCGACTCGGTGGCGGCGCTGACGCCGAAGGCCGAGATCGAGGGCGACATGGGTGACTCCCACGTCGGTCTGCACGCGCGCCTGATGTCGCAGGCGTTGCGCAAACTGACCGCGAACATCAAGCGCTCGAACACCATGGTGATCTTCATCAACCAGATCCGCATGAAGATCGGCGTCATGTTCGGCAGCCCCGAAACGACCACTGGCGGGAATGCGCTGAAGTTCTATGCGTCCGTTCGGCTGGACATCCGCCGTATCGGTGCGATCAAACGCGGCGACGAGGTGGTGGGCAGCGAGACGCGCGTCAAGGTGGTCAAGAACAAGATGGCGCCGCCGTTCAAGAAGGCCGAGTTCGAGATCCTCTATGGCGAGGGCATCTCCCGGGTCGGCGAGCTGATCGACCTGGGTGTGCAGGAGGGCCTGATCGGCAAGTCGGGCGCGTGGTACAGCTACGGAAAGGATCGCATCGGCCAGGGCAAGGAGAATGCACGGCAGTTTCTGAAGGAAAACCCGGACATCGTCAGTACCGTGGAGGCCGAGCTGCGCGCACGCTTCCTGCCCGATCTGCGGGTCAAGGAAAGCGAGGCCGAAACGGTCGAGGCTTAGGTGATTGCCGGAAAATGACATACCGGATTGCGCCGGCTGTTCGTTCGTCATCAAGGCGCGACATCAGGCGCATCGTCGAACGATGGAACGGTTGTCGCAACACAGAGGACGGATGAAAAGACAAGCAGGATGGTATGTCATTTGACAGAAATCGCCTTGGCGCACACGAGCGCGCCCTGGCGCTCCTGGCGCGCCGTGAGCACTCGCGCCGCGAACTCGAGCAAAAGCTTGGCGGTGCGGGGTTCGACGGCAAGGAGTTGAATGCGGCACTCGACCGGCTCGAGACCGAGGACCTGCTAAACGATGCCAGGTATGCGGAGAGTTTTGTCCGATCGCGTCGGGAGCGGGGTTACGGACCGCTCAAAATTGCCTATGATTTGCGTCGGCGTGGCGTATCTGACCATATCGTTAACAATGAGTTGTCCAATCTTCCTGAAGAATGGCTTGAGGTTGCGCGGACCCAGTACCAAAAGCGTTGGGCCACTCGGGAGAACCCGGATTTCAGGGAAAAGGCGCGCCGGGCGCGCTATCTGGCCGGTCGCGGATTTCCGGAGGAGATCGTGAGGCGGGTATTGAGGGATCCGGTGTGACGATGCCCGGCGTGACGAGATAAAGAAGGATGGACAAACGGATCACAGCCGGACCTGTTGGGAACGTGGCGCAATGAAGACGACAGACGACGTACGGCGCGAATTTCTCGATTACTTCAGGGAACGGGGACACGAGACCGTGCCCTCCAGCCCGCTGGTACCGGCCAATGACCCCACGCTGTTGTTCACCAATGCCGGCATGGTCCAGTTCAAGGATCTGTTTCTCGGCCGGGAGACCCGTTCCTATACGCGTGCGGCGAGCAGTCAACGCTGCGTTCGCGCCGGTGGCAAGCACAATGACCTGGAAAACGTCGGCTACACGGCGCGCCACCACACCTTCTTCGAGATGCTGGGAAATTTCAGCTTCGGGGACTATTTCAAACGCGAGGCCATCGAATACGCCTGGGACTTTCTCACCCGGGTACTCGGCATTCCCGAGGAACGTCTGTGGGTGACGGTTTTCGAGGAGGACGACGAGGCGGCCGACATCTGGCTGAATGAACAGGGCGTCTCTGCCGAGCGGTTTCGCCGGATCGGCGCCGCGGACAATTTCTGGACCATGGGTGACACGGGTCCGTGCGGGCCCTGCTCCGAGATTTTCTACGACCACGGCCCCGAGGTTGCCGGTGGCCCTCCCGGCAGCCCCGACGCGGAAGGCGACCGCTATGTCGAGGTGTGGAACCTGGTATTTACACAGTATGACCGGGACAGTGACGGCACGCTTAACCCGATAGCGAACCCGTCGATCGATACCGGCATGGGGCTGGAACGCCTCGCGGCCGTAGTCCAGGGCGTTCACAATAACTATGACATCGATCTGTTTCGATATCTCACCGATGCGGTGCTGAAACTCGCGCGGCCGCAGGACCCCGAAAGCCCATCGGTTCGTGTGATCGCCGACCATATCCGCTCCTGCGCCTTTCTGATCACCGACGGTGTCTTGCCCTCTAACGAAGGTCGCGGCTATGTACTGCGTCGCATCATCCGGCGCGCGGTACGCCACGGCCATGCGCTGGGCCTGCGGGAACCCTTCTTCAATCAACTCGTTGCTCCGCTGATCGACGCCATGGGCGATGCCTACCCCGAGCTGGTCGAGGCCCGTCCCCGTGTGGAGCAGGCATTGCTGCGGGAGGAGACGCGTTTCGCAGAGACCCTGGACCAGGGACTGCGCATACTGGAGGAAGACGTGTCGCGTCTGTCCGGTGAGGTGATACCGGGAGAGACCATCTTCCGGCTCTATGACACCTATGGTTTTCCGGTGGACCTGACCGCCGACATCGCACGCGAACGCGGGCTGCAGCTCGACATGAACGGCTTCGAGGAGCACATGGCCGTGCAGCGAGAGCGGGCCAGGCGCGCCAGCCGTTTCGGGGCGGAGCAGGCGTCCTCGCTGGGTGGCTTCGAGGGTGACACGCGGTTTACCGGTTACGATGGCTGCGGCGACGAGGGCACGATCATTGCGTTGTACAGGGACGGCGTTGCGGTCGAACAACTCGAAACGGACGAGGAAGGTGTCGCCTTTCTCGACCGGACGCCCTTTTATGCGGAGTCCGGCGGACAGATCGGGGATACCGGAGCGCTGACTTCCGGCGATGCGAGATTCCGGGTCGGGGATACGCAGAAACAGGGGGCGGCGCACGCGCACATCGGCAAGGTCGAGGCGGGTGCGATTCGCATCGGGCAACGGGTCGATGCCGAGGTGGATCGAGAGCGCCGTCAGTCCGTGGTGTTGAATCATTCCGCCACCCATCTGCTCCACGCCGCGCTGCGATCCGTACTCGGGACACATGTCGCCCAGAAGGGTTCGCTGGTCGCGCCGGACCGGCTGCGATTCGATTTTTCCCACCCCGATCCGGTGACCCATGAGGAACTCGTGGAGATAGAACGCCTGGTCAATCGCGAGATCCGCGCGAACGCGGCGGCCGGTGCGCGCGTGATGAACATGGACCAGGCAAAGGCGCTCGGTGCCATGGCGCTGTTCGGGGAAAAATACGGTGACGAGGTGCGGGTGCTGTCCATCGGTGAGTTTTCGACCGAACTCTGTGGTGGCACCCATGTCGATCGGGCAGGTGATATCGGTCTGCTGAAGATCATCTCCGAGACCGGAATCTCAGCCGGGGTCAGGCGAATCGAGGCCGTTACCGGACAGGGCGCACTCGACTGGATTGCACAGCACGAGAAGACCCTGGAGCGTGTCGCAGAACTGGTAAAGGGCGCGCGTGATGAGGTGAGTGAGAAGGTTGGCCAGCTGGTCGCGCGCAACCGGGGGCTGGAGAAGGAGCTGGACGCGTTGAAGGCCAGCAAGGCGCGTCAGGCAGGTTCGGACCTGGCGGCTCGTGCGGTGGATGTCGGCGGGATCAAGGTGCTGGCGGCCGCGATCGACGGCGCAGATCCGAAGTCGTTGCGCGAAACGGCGGACCAGATCAAGAACAAGCTGGGCGAGTCTGCGATCGTGCTGGCCACGGTCCGTGACGGCAAGGTAAATCTCGTGGCCGGCGTGAGCAAGGGCTCCACGGGGCGCGTCAGGGCGGGCGACCTCGTCAACGAGGTTGCGAAGAAGGTCGGGGGACGCGGCGGTGGACGCCCCGACATGGCGCAGGCTGGCGGTAGTGATCCGGCGGCTTTGCCTGGCGCACTGGAGGGCGTTCCAGCCTGGGTGGCGTCGCAGCTCGGAGATTCCTAGTCATGTCAGTCACCTCCCGCGTGAGTGCAGCCGGGACGCGTGCGTTTTGTTCTGATATATTACTTTAGGTAATCAGCATAATCTGCTGTAAGATAAATATGTTATGGTGGTAATTGTCCAGAAATACGGAGGCACCTCCGTCGGTAGTATCGAGCGCATCGAGGCGGTGGCCCAGAAGGTGCGGCGTTTCGTCGACAGGGGTGATTCGGTCGTCGTGGTGGTATCCGCCATGAGCGGGGAAACCGACAGGCTGGTCGGCCTGGCAAACGGCATCGACCCGCGGGCCTGCGGTCGGGAACTGGACGTGCTGCTTTCGACCGGGGAGCAGGTCACCATCGCACTGCTCAGCATGGCGCTCCAGTTTTCCGGAACGCCGGCCGTATCCTATACGGGTGGGCAGGTCCAGATCCTCACCGACAGCGCACACAACAAGGCGCGGATCCGGGATATCGAGGGTACCCGGGTGCGTCGCGATCTGGAGGCCGGCAAGGTAGTGGTGGTGGCCGGTTTCCAGGGCATCAACGAGAAAGGAGACATCACCACGCTCGGCAGAGGTGGATCGGACACCACAGCGGTAGCACTCGCCGCGGCGCTGAAGGCGGACGAGTGCCAGATATACACCGACGTCGACGGTGTGTATACCACCGATCCACGGGTGGAACCGGATGCCCGCCGCTTGCCCCGGATCACCTTCGAGGAGATGCTCGAGATGGCGAGCCTCGGTTCAAAAGTCCTGCAAATCCGGGCCGTCGAGTTCGCCGGTAAATACAACGTGCCGCTTCGCGTGCTGTCGTCCTTCGAGGAGGGGGAGGGCACCTTGATTTCCTTTGAGGATGAGAACATGGAACAGGCACTGATATCCGGAATTGCGTTCAATCGCGATGAAGCCCAGCTTACGGTTACCGGTGTCCCTGACGAGCCAGGTGTCGCTTACCGGATTCTCGGGTCCGTTTCCGGGGCCAATATCGAAGTGGACATGATCGTGCAGAACGTCGCTGCAGATAAGAAGACAACCGACTTCACCTTTACCGTCCACCGTAACGACTACGAAAGGGCGCTGGAAATACTGAAGCAGACGGCACACATACTGGGGGCCGCGGAGGTGGACGGCAACAACAGGATCGCCAAGATCTCACTGGTCGGCGTGGGGATGCGTTCGCATGCGGGTATTGCCAGCAAGATGTTCCAGACACTGGCTAACGAGGGGATCAACATCCTGATGATCTCGACTTCCGAGATAAAAGTTTCGGTCGTGGTGGACGAAAAATATCTGGAACTCGGCGTGCGCGCATTGCACGAATCCTTCGGTCTCGCGGAAACGGAAACGGACGAGACGGTATGAGGGAAGCGGGATCCTGATTCGTGGATGATGTGCTGGAAACGCGGCGACTACGCGTACGGCTTCTGGAAATCGGGGAGCTTAGCGTCTAGAATCAACATGATAATTGCCGGTTCCGTGCCGGTGAGCACCTTTCCGGAGGGGATCGGCGAGGTGTTAGATAATAACGAGTTACAAGAAATAAGAATGATTCTTGGGAGCCAAAGGAGAGTTAAGGAATGTTGATACTGACGCGTCGAGTAGGTGAAACCCTGATGATCGGGGATGACGTCACGGTCACGGTTCTGGGCGTGAAAGGCAATCAGGTGAGGATTGGGGTGAACGCACCAAAAGAGATCGCTGTCCACAGGGAAGAGATCTACGAACGTATCCGCAGGGAACGGGAGCAGGCAGCCAGCGCAGCCGGCGGCGAGTAGGTAGCGTGATGGCGGCTGACACTGGCCGCCAGGAACGAATCCGGGGTATGCCCCGGTTCTGCATGTAGCGAACGGCGGTGCAGGTCTGCTGTCGTCGTACCCGCGCCCGGTTGTTCGGGCGAATGACCCTGAACAAAACTGGTTCCGATCCCGAGGGTCGGAATGTTTCCCTGTTCCGGAACAGGGATGCCGGATATCCGGCAAGGTAGAGTTTCCGGAGAGGTGGCCGAGCCGGCTGAAGGCGCTCCCCTGCTAAGGGAGTATGGGGCTAATAACTCCATCGAGGGTTCGAATCCCTCCCTCTCCGCCAAATCTTTCAGGTAGGTAGACCTATGCAGGCTGTAGGGAAATGGAAGGTGCCGGATTCGAATCCTCGATGATAGATAATCGGGTTCGACAAAATCGCCGGGAGCGATTTTGAACGCGCAAAGCGCGGCCCGCAGGGCGGAGGGCAGGATGCCCGGAGTAATCCCTCCCTCTCCGCCAAATTTTTCAGGCAGGTAGACCCAGGCAGGCTGTAGGGAAATGGAAGGTGCCGGATTCGAACCCTCGATGACAGATGACCGGGTTCGACAAAATCGCCGGGAGCGATTTTGAACGCGCAAAGCGCGGCCCGCAGGGCGGAGGGCAGGATGCCCGGAGTAATCCCTCCCACTCGGTCGTTTCCGAACGCGATCTGGCTGTCTGGTCAGCGCGATGCAGATTTTGATCGCTATTTGACAATTACGGCGCAGAAGGCATAATTCGCGCCTCTCACAAGCGCCCGTAGCTCAGTTGGATAGAGTACCTGGCTACGAACCAGGGGGTCGGGAGTTCGAATCTCTCCGGGCGCGCCATCTTTTCCAGGAAACACGGTAAGTTAACTACTCGCTTGAACTCAGTTGTACTCAGCTATGCTATGCTTCGTGGTGACTTTTAGGTGACTCAACCGACCGCCTGGGGTGACCATGAAGCTCACGAAAACCCGGATAGACGGGTTCATCTATCAAGGCCCGCCACCGCGTCGTGATGTCCGCTGGGACGAAGCTGTTACCGGTTTCGGCATCCGCATTTACCCGAGCGGGAAGAAGTCCTTCGTCCTGTCCTACCGCCTGCATGGCCGCAAGCGACTATTCACTATTGCCCAATTCGGCGCCCTTACGCTCGAGGAGGCGCGCAAGCGGGCACAGAGGTGCCTGGCAGGCATCACCGACGACGAAAAGCCCGTAGACCCGCTCGACGTGCGCGAGAAGGCCAGAACGGGCGAAACCGTCAATGACCTGGCGACCGAATACCTCGAGAAGCACGCCAAGGCGAAAAAGAAAAGCTGGCGCGAGGATCGACGCATCCTCGAAAAGGACGTCCTTCCGAAGCTGGGCGCCCGCAAGGCGAAGGACATCAAGCGCCGGGACATCATCGTCCTGATCGACGGAATCGCCGAACGCGCCCCGATCACCGCGAATCGCACGCTGGAGATCGTGCGGAAGATGTTCAACTTCGGGCTGGAGAAAGACCTCCTGGAGGCGTCGCCGTGCGTGATGATAAAAGCACCGGCAACGGAGAACTCCCGCGACCGCGTACTGAGCGACGATGAGATCCGGACGTTCTGCGAGAAGATCAGCGAGACGGACATCACCCGCCCGTTGCAGATTGCGTTATTGCTGGAACTGGCCACGGCGCAACGTCGAGGCGAAATCACCGGGGCGAAGTGGGAGGAGTTCGACCTACGACGCGCATGGTGGACGCTACCCGCCGAACGCTCGAAAAACGGACTCGCGCACCGCGTCCCGCTGTCCGGGATGGCGCTCGCCCTGCTGCGGGAACTGGAGGCCCTGACCGGAGAACACGACTACCTTTTCCCGAACCCGTCGAAGGACAGGCCGGTTACCGACAAGGCGCCGACACGCGCAGTCGGGCGCAACCGGGACGTATTCGGTATCCCACACTTCACCCCGCACGATCTTCGACGCACCGCCGCCTCGCACATGGCGAGCGCCGGTATTCAACGCCTGGTCATAGGGAAGGTGCTCAATCACGCCGAACGCGGTGTCACGGCGACCTATGATCGCCACGCCTACGACAAGGAGAAACGCCAGGCGCTGAATATCTGGGCGCGGAAGCTCGAGCGGATTATCCAGCCATCGAGCGAGAAGGTGGTGGCGATCCATGCCTAGCGGTGGTTGGGAGGAGCTGAAAAGCCATTTGAAAGAGGAGCTTGAGGTATTCCGGCGGTACGTATTCGGCCGACCCCTCCCCACTAAATTCAAGCTGTTAGGCACGCCCTGAAGCCAATATCCAAGGGGTAGACCCATAAGTCCGGTCTACCCATCCCAGGTTGGGCGGCATTCCCATCTATGCGCGCAGTAGATAGTTGGACGAAGCCGCTACGCGGAGAAAAGCCTCGTCGCCCGATTCAATCTAAAATGTAACCTCACGTCCTCACTCGGAGGATTCAATCGCAAAATCATGAGGTTACATCGCCATGGCATCATCACCCAAATCAGGTTTCGAGCAGAACTACCAAACACTTCTCAAGCACCTGAAACTCAAGGGTCTGCAGCCTAAGACC
>JAYENI010000295.1:0-46304 GCA_034722015.1 Pseudomonadota bacterium | reverse complement strand
GCCACGAACAGACCGATGACCCACAGGCCCGAGACCGGCCACTGCGCCAGGATGATCCCGCCAAGGACCAGGGAGATAATGCCCGCAAACACCAGCCATCCCCAGCCTTTCTCGCCCTTCTGCTGGAAACCCATGATGATGCGCAGCACGCCGACGCCGAGCAGCACGCCGCCCAGCATGGCCGTCAACGGGAGCGCCGATTGCAACGGCTCGTACACCATCACCGCACCTGCGGCGAGGTACAGCAATGCAATCAGAACGTGCCAGATGACGGACTTCCAGCCCTTGCACTTGAAGGCGTCGATGAGCTGCACCCCGCCGCCGACGAGTAGAAGCGCACCGAGAAACAGGATGCTGACACCGGTCAGGACCACCGGCATGCCCAGTCCGATCGTGCCCAGGACGATAAATACGATGCCGAGCGCGAGCATCCATCCCCAGTTCTTGCCGACCTCGCCGAAAAAGGTTTCCAATTCGGGAACGGACCCTGCTTTAATCTCATCAGCCATGAAGGTGACTCCTGATTGTTGGTTGCGACTGCCGGCTGAATCCCGACCGCTTGAAATCGGCGGGCAGTATACCGCAACGCGCCGGGGTCACCATCCTGCCCGTGCGACGATGTCCGTCGGTTCAGGGGCAACGGACCATCGCAACAGCGACTGATCGCTGGCATGGGAGAGAAATCGACGTGAACATCCTGGTACTGCCGGATTCCTTCAAGGAAAGCCTTTCGGCGACGCGCTTCTGCGAGATCGCCGAATCGGTCATTCGCCGGCGACTGCCCGGCGCCCGGGTGCTGGCCCTGCCGATGGCCGACGGGGGAGAAGGTACGGCCGAGGCGCTGGTAACCGGTACCCGCGGCGAATTCGTGCGCGCCACGGTCACCGGACCGATGGGCGACCCGGTAACAGCGCGCTGGGGTCTGCTCGGCGACGGGGTGACGGCAGTGGTGGAAATGGCCGAGGCCTCGGGGCTTCCACTGGTCCCGACCCAGCATCGGGACCCGCTGCGCGCCACCTCGAGGGGGACCGGTGAACTGATCCTGGATGCGCTGGACAGGGGCGTGCGCCGGATCGTGCTCGCCCTGGGGGGATCGGCGACCAACGATGCCGGCGCCGGGGCGCTCGGGGCCCTGGGGTTCCGGTTCAGCGACGCGCAGGGCGCGGATGCGGGTCGCAATGCGTCTTCGCTTGCCCAGCTCAGCACCGTGTCCAGGGAGAGGCGGGACCCGCGGCTCGACGAGACCGATCTGGTCATCGCATCCGATGTCACCAATCCCTTACTCGGCGAGCGTGGCGCGACGTACACGTACGGCCGTCAGAAAGGTGCGGAAGACGGACAGTTGCTCGCCCTGGAAAAAGCGCTGTCGAACTTTGCGGGGGTCACGTCGGACACCATCGGCCGGGACGAATCCGAAACACCGGGGGCCGGGGCCGCCGGCGGCATGGGTTACGGGTTTCTGAGTTATTGCAACGCGTCGATTCGCAGCGGTTTCGATGTCGTCGCCGAGGCCTACGGGCTGAAAGACAGGCTTGCCAGAGATCGTTTCGACCTGATCATTACGGGAGAAGGCGCGATCAATTTCCAGAGTGTGCAGGGCAAATTGATCGGCCGGATCACGGAACTCGGTCGTTCGCACGGTATTCCGGTCGTCGCGCTGGCGGGTGCGATCCGCGGTGACGTGTCGGAACTTTACGGGCTTGGCCTGACCAGCATGACCAGCATCCTGGACCGACCCATGTCGCTGGAAGATGCGCTTCGCCAGACTGAACCCCTGCTGGAGAAGAAACTCACGGACCTTTGTTCGCTGTTCGGCCGGTGTTTTGCCGGAGAGTCCCGGCACATCTGAGCAGACTGGACCTGGAGGGGGGTTCAGCACCCGCGCTGCATTTTCGCGCCGGCGATTTGCAGTATTCGAAGCCACGACCCCAGGCCCAACTGCCGGGCTTCGTCGATGAGTCCGGTGAATGGCTCCCGGGGCGCGTCCGGATTCTTCCACGGGGACGTATCGCGGTACAACCCGGCGGTTCCCGGGGCGACGCCCTGGTGCCGCCTCGCTCGATTGATCGCAGGCCTCGCCTGCGATCCCTGTTTGTACGGCCCTGGAAATCGGAATATCCACTACGGGATAATCGTTCGGTTTTGATTTTTAATAACCGCGGCAGTCCGATAAGGGTTGCAGTCCGCCGATCAGGTTACCGGATATCAGACACACTGCCGGCAGGCTAATAAAAAAACCCTTGTCTCCCCTTGCTTCCTTCGCGAATGGCCATTATCTTGTTCGCGCTCGCCGCATGCGTGTGACTCGTTCATCCGTTTGCGATACCGCGGGATATTCCGGTTCTCACCGGACCAGTAATTGGAAATGATTAATCAATAAACGATTACAAGGGGATTACATGGCAGCGATTGATTTAACCCGTCTCTCCGAGAAGGATCTTGGCAAGCTATCTTCGGACATTACGAAGGAGATCAAGAGCAGGCAGGACGAGGAAAGAAAGCGGGTTCTGAAAGAAATGAAGGACCTTGCCGCGTCCATCGGGTCGACGGTTGAGGAACTGGTGGGGACGAGCGCGCCGAAAAAACGACGCATTCCGCCAAAGTACCGTAATCCCAAGGACGCCTCCCAGACCTGGACGGGTCGAGGGAAACAACCCAGGTGGATTCGTGACTCCCTGGCTTCAGGCAAGAAACTCACCGATCTGGCGGTGGACTAAGGCGATTTCTGGAAAATGACATACCAGCCTGCTTGTCTTTTCGTCCGTCTTCGGCGTTGCGGCAACGGTTGCATAGAACGACTATGCGCCCGTTACCGCGCCTTGAAGACGAACGATAATCCTGCGCAATCTGGTATGTCATTTTCCGGCAATCGCCTAAGGCGATTTTCGTCAAATTGTGTACCACCTCACTTGGCTGTTCGGCCGTCTTCGGCGTTGTGGCAACGGTTGCATCGTTCGACGATGCGCCCGTTGCCGCGCCTTGAAGACGAACGAAAACACGGCGTGATCCGGTATGTCATTTTCCGGCAATCGCCTTAGTGTGATCAATAAGACATTCATCGCCGCCGTGCTGGCTTTTACGGGAATCGCACACGCGGGTGGATCGGTATCCATGCGCGCGGGTGGCAATACGGCCGATTCCGGCGATCTGGGTTTCGAATACTCCGGCTCCGGAGACGCCCGATTCGATTTTCAGGAAACTGGAAGTGATGGTTATCTGCTGATCAGCAACGGTAGCGCCTATATGGTAAGCGGCCACGGTGGCGACATCATGATAATGGATATGGCCGAGATCGGGAAAATGGCGCAGGCCTTTCGCCAGAACATGCCGCGGGGGGCAGGAGGCGCCGGCCCTTGGAAAGGAAGACATGTCGACGGTAGTCAGTTTTTCGCGAACGGGGCGTAGCGAAACGGTTGCCGGGTTCAGGGGCGATCGCGGTATTTATCGTGCGGTCGGCGGGAGTCCCGCTCTGCCCAGCACCGCGAAGGGGCCTGAAGTGCGAATCGCCCGAAATTCGGTCTCGTCTCCGGCCAGCAGGGCCCCCGCGAACCCGAGTGCATTGACGTCGGTCTCGACGGCCGGCGCCTCACTCCGGGGAACGAACATGATCCATTTCCGGGTCAGGAGCAGATTGTAAGGCGGTAACCGGGCCTCGCCGGGTTCGTTACCGGATTGAAGACCCGAACGCGTCAGCATCTCACCATAATGTGACAGGGTGTCCCGTCCACCCTGGATCGGGTCCCGCAACCACTGCCGTTGCACGGCGCGAATGACATGGCGAAAAGGAAGACGCCGGTTCTCCGACCCGCCGTTGCCTGTGGCGGCGTGGGAAATCAATCGTTCGAGCGGCATCCCCTCGCCGGCGCCGGAATCGGGCAGCGGAAGAGGAACCATCTGCAGGTGCCTGTGTTCCTGGCTCGCCCCGGCGACACGACCGGCGTTGTAGAAGACAAGACCCTCGAACTCCGCCAGGCACCGCCACGCCGCTTCGAAGTCGCCTGCGGTCAGAGGTGCCATCTGATGTTCGAACGCACGCGTGACGATCAGCAGGTGGTGGTCGACCACGTTGTACTTGTTGAGCAGGCAGACGTGGGTGTCCGAGACATCGGTGACGTAGAGATCCGGTTCCCATGGCTGAAAGGGGTCGACATAGCGTCCCTGTCGGGTGGACGCCGCCGCCTGCGCGCGTCCGGCCTCAATCTTGTGCCGGCCGCCGGTCAGCACCCGCACCTGAAACCGGATTCCCACCTCGTCGAGGGTCTCGAGCCGGGTCTCGACGGGCTGCAGGGCGCCGCTGTGAAGCGCGGTTGCCGTGGTCTCCACGACCCGCTCCCACAACGAGCCGGGGCGTTTGGTCAGTGAGGCGTCCATGAAATTGTTCTCTCCGGATGTCCCCTCCGATTTTCCGGACCCGACGCAAATTAAGGCAATCGCCTGATGCTCCCGGGCCACCCGTTATAATGGCAATCTACGAAATCCCGCTCAAACGATCCAGCGACTCAAGAACCTGACCGTGAAAACAGTGCAACAGATTCCCGACGAAACCGGAGGACCGTCACCCGCTCTGCGGGCCCGTGGTGAAGACAGGCATGTCCTGGCCATGGATGCGGCCCTGGGATGGCTGGACTCGCAACAGGACGATTCGGGTTTCTGGGTCGGGATGCTGGAATCCAACTACTGCATGGAGGCCGAGTGGTTGCTGGCGATGCACTTCCTGGGTGTCCGGGACGAGGCGCGCCAGTCCGCCATTGTCCGGGGCATGCTCGAGGCGCAGCGCGAGGACGGCTCCTGGGAGATCTACCACGACGCCCCCTGCGGAGACATCAACACGACCGTCGAGTGCTATGCCGCGTTGCGCTCGACCGGTATGCCGGCCGGCGATCCCGCGCTGGCGAAGGCGCGGGACTGGATCCTGTCCCACGGCGGGCTCCGTGAGGTCCGGGTCTTTACCCGATACTGGCTGGCGCTGATCGGCGAATGGCCCTGGGAGAAGACCCCGAACCTGCCGCCCGAGATCATCTTTTTCCCCCTCTGGGTGCCGTTCAATATCTATCACTTTGCCTCCTGGGCGCGCGCCACCCTGGTGCCCTTGTGCATCCTGTCGTCGCGACGGGAGATCCGCCCCCTGCCGCGGGACCGTCGTCTGGACGAACTGTTTCCCGAGGGACGGGAGCGGCAGGACTACGCCCTGCCGAAAAAGGGCGGCGGATTCTGGGACCGGTTTTTCAGGACCACCGATCGTTTCCTGCATGCGTACCAGAACCTCGCGTTCACGCCCTGGCGGCGTCTCGCGGTTCGCCAGTGCGTCGAATGGGTTATTCGTCACCAGGACGCGGACGGCGCCTGGGGCGGTATCCAACCCCCCTGGATCTACTCGCTGATGGCCCTGAACGCGCAGGGCTATCCCCTGTCGCACCCCGTGCTGCGCAAGGGACTCGACGCCCTCGATGCGCACTGGTCGTACGAACGTGGCGGCGCGCTGCATATACAGGCCAGCGAATCGATCGTCTGGGACACCTGGCTGTCATTGCTCGCGATGCACGATTGCGGTCGTACCCTGGACCACGCGCCCGCGATGAAGCGGGGTTTCGACTGGGTACTGCAACAGCAGGTGATCGCCCCGGGTGACTGGCAGGTCAAGGTCCGGGAAATCGAGCCCGGAGGGTGGGCCTTCGAGCGGGCCAATCTCGCCTATCCGGATGTCGACGACACCGCCGTGGCCCTGATCGTGCTTGCGCTGTTGCGCCGGCAGTCCGGTGACCCTGGGCGCATCGATCACGCCATCCGCCCGGCGCTCGACTGGACGCTCGCCATGCAGTGTCGAAACGGTGGCTGGGCCGCCTTCGACAGGGATAACGACCGGGAGATCCTGACGAGGATCCCCTTCAGCGATTTCGGGGAGGCGCTGGATCCGCCGAGCGTCGACGTGACCGCGCACGTCCTCGAGGCGCTCGGTCTGCTCGGCATGGACGCCACGCACCCGGCGGTGTCGCGAGGACTCGCGTTCGTCCGCGCAGAACAGGAGAGCGACGGAAGCTGGTTCGGACGCTGGGGTGTCAACCACATCTACGGCACCGGCGCGGTGCTGCCGGCGCTGCGCGCGATCGGCGAGGATATGTCGCAGGGATATATCCGCAAGGCCGCCGACTGGATCGCCGATCACCGGAACGCGGACGGCGGTTGGGGTGAAAGCTGTGCGTCATACATGGAGTTCGCCTGGCGAGGCAGGGGTGACAGCACGGCCTCACAGACCGGGTGGGCGTTGATGGCGCTGCTCGCACTCGACCAACCCGGCTATCGCGGGACCATCGAAGCCGGCGTGGGTTTTCTGGTTTCCACCCAGCGAGACGGAACCTGGGACGAGCCCCAGTACACGGGGACCGGTTTTCCGGGTTACGGGGTCGGCGCGAGGACCGAACTCGACCAGCCAGACCTGTCCGAACGGTTGCATCAGGGTGGCGAGCTGCAGCGGGGATTCATGATCAACTACAACCTGTACCGCCACTACTTTCCGCTCATGGCGTTGGGTCGCGCGCGCGAATACCTTGGATTGCCGTAACAGGCTGCTGGAAGCCGATCATCGTGAACGGCCGGGTAGACACCCTCGGCCGAATTGCGCCAGGCATGGCAATCCGGCATCCCTGACGCGCCTCCAGGGCGCCGGGACTACATCCAGTGACGACGGCGAATGACCAGGACGGCCAGTAATGCCATGGCAAATAGCAGCGCACACACCAGCCAGAATGCCATCGGGTCGCGAGCGTCCGGTATGCCGGCGACGTTGATGCCCAGCAGTCCCGTGATGAAGGTCAGCGGCAGAAAAACGGTCGCGACCAGCGCCAGCTTGTGCATCGATCGAGCCAGTCGCGCCTCATCGTGGTTACGAAGGTGCCCGAGGAGCAGGTTGACGCGATGATGGGACGAATCCAGAGACGCCACCAGCCGGTCGAGGTATTCGGCGGTACGGAGCAGGTGCCGGGGTTTCGTGACCCCGGGCATCTCCTCGGGGTTGCAGGCCAGGAACGACAGTTCGTCGCGCATCGGCAGGAGATAACGGCGCACACCCAGTACGCGCCGCCCGACCTTCACGACATCCTCGAGTTTTCCGTTGCCGCTTTCACCCAGAATACCGTCCTCCAGGTCGTCCACAGTGTCGGACATCCGGGTGATTTCGGGTTCGAGCGGGTGAACCAGTGCGAGTACGAACAACTGCAGCAGACGTGACGCATCGACGGGTGAATTGCCGATCGCGTGCCGGGTCAGCATGCGATCGACGAGCGATTCGACACCGAAGCAGACAACGATCACACGCCTTGCCTCGGTCAGGATCTTCAGGCCGACGACGTCGTCGCTATCGTTCGTCGCCGCACGCACCAGGCCGATCAGGGTTGCGGGCTCGAAATGTTGCCGCGTCGTCTGTTCCGGCGCATCGAGCAGCGCTTGCGTGAGTTCGGTACCCAGTTCCCCCTGCGAGCGGATCCAGGCCCGATCGTTGTCATCGAGACCGTTCAACAGGACCCACTCGACCGATCCGCCATCACCGGCCCCATCCGTGTCGGAAAACCACCAATGGCGCATCATCGGAACCGATCCCCCCGACTGTCGGGCACTATTGCCCTGCAATGGTTTGATGCAATGGACCGGTGACCCGCGCGGTCACACGGCTCGTAGCACCCCTGCGGAGCAGGGTGGCCGACCGGGGGCGCGGGATTTCCGGATGTGACTGCACCTTTTACCGACCGGTGCGGCACGACCCGCCGATCAGGGCTGACTGGCGGGTCATTGCGCGAGGGATTACTTCCTGGGCTTGTAGTTGAACTTCATCCCGGCGAGCGCGGCCTCGTACATCAGGCCACCGCGGGCGATGGTGAAGGTCGCCATGCCCTTGGTGTAGGCCCCGACAGTGCCGGCGGTACCCCTGCCGCCGCTGATGCCGGCCGAGCTGCCCTTTGTTGTCGCCGCGGCGGATGCCCCGGCCGTGATCGCCACGGCGGTCGCCTGGGCGGCGAACTCGAAATTGCCCGAAGTGAACTCGTTGAAGGCACGCTCGTCCTCCAGGAAGATCATCATGCTGTACACCTGACCACCGAGCTGGAAGCCGATACTCAGCTGGACCATCGAGGAGTTACCGACCCACGCACCCTGCCTGAAGACGCGACCCTTGCCGATGGCGCCGCCGATGCCCACGCCGCCCTTGCCGATGTTCGGGAACACCGCGTAGCCGTAGGCGCTGTCGAAGAAGGCGCCGCTCTCGCCGGCCTCCTTGAAGGCCTTGATCGTCGCCTCGTACTTAGCGGCATCGTCTTCCGCGGCCTTTTCTTCCGCGACGGCATTGGACAGCGGCAGGGCGATAAGCATCAACAGATGATAGGTGCTGAGTTTTCTCATCATTTGGATGTTTCCTGCAGTTAAGGCGATTTCTGGAAAATGACATACCATCCTGCTTGTCTTTTCGTCCGTCTTCGGCGTTGCGGCAACGGTTGTATAGAACGACTATGCGCCCGTTACCGCGTCTTGAAGACGAACGATAATCCTGCGCAATCTGGTATGTCATTTTCCGGCAATCGCCTAAGTTGAACGGCACATCGTGCCAAAAGCAGAAACCTGGATGGCTGCTATGTGGCCACTGGAGCTTTCATCCGAAACCGTCGCCGTAACGCCAATGCGGACCAGGCGAGTCCGGACCCTTGAGATCCGGGTAATCCCTTACCTGAAACGGCAATACCTCCGTGTCCTTCGCCTGCCGGGCCCGGGGTCGACCCCGTCGGTACGGAACCTGAGAATTGCCGGGTATCGCGCCTGCCGCTATAAATGGCTGGACGCATACCGGACATTGTCCTCCAGGAGCGTGACGAATTCCACATCAGTGTTTTCTAATACTTCAAGCCGCCGAGGCCGTGGTGTCGTTCTTCCCAGGCCAGTAGCGCTCCAGAAGCGACAAGGCGGCAACGATATACAACGCGGCCAGCATGACCAGGAAGACACGGGTGAAAAACTTGTCCGTGATACTTGCATCTTCCCCCATGACGCCGCCCAGAAGGACGACAAACGCCACGGCCGCCGAACCCAGGTAGGGCGCAAGCGGGTGAGTCGAGAAGATTCCCGCCCCGAAAGCGAGGAACACCACCAGCGCCAGCGCAATGAAAACCGGTAACTCCGGCGCGGCGATGATCAGGTAGTAGAACCCTACCGATACCAGGCCGCCGATCAGCGTCGATTTCAGTGACGCGGTGGCCGCCGCCCGGCCTCGGGACAGGATCGGCGACAGGCTGAAGATCCCCGCGAATGCGAGCACCAGGGCCTGGCTGGACCACCCGGCGTAGACGAACAGCAAGGCGAGCGGGAAGATCGCGATGGTGCTCTTCATGGCATTCTCCGCGGCCGGTGCGGAATAACCGGGCTGGAAACCCGGGCGGGTCGGACGCGGCTGGTCCGATGGCGGATCGGGGAACACGGCGTGGGCCACCCACACCGTGAGGATGGCGAGCACACCGGACCCGATGAATCCCATCCCGAACGCGGTACCGATTGCCTCGTTCGTGTCGACCAGAAGGGGCAGGATGAACACGGCGATCAGGGACATCAGAACGAGAAAGAAGGGGCCACCCCGGTTTGCCAGGTAGTAGATGTGGAACAGGACCAATGCGAGCACCGGCGCAAAGACCAGGGGATACGGGAGAAGCAGGAGAGCGAACACCAGCCCCAGGACGAAAGCGACGAAGACGTAGAGAATGTTGTTCCAGCCCTGCCCGAGTGTTGGTGCCGGCAGCGGCATTCCGAGCGAAACGACCACGAGTATCGGTGTCACGAAATACAGGGGCCAGGCAAGTGCGAAGGCGATCGCCGTGACGGCCGTGGCACCGAAGGCGAAGCGCAGGACCCGCGCGGTTCGCAGGTCGCGGGTCCACAGGGCCCGACGCTCCCTGCCCGGGTCGGGCAGGTCCTCGACCGGCAGATCAATAGACATAGGAGAGTACGGCCATCAGCCGGATCCAGAGCCGGCCCAGTGCATTCAGGACCGGGTGGTCGCCGGTGTAGATCTGTACGTCCGCGCGTCCCCCGGCGCGACGCAGCCCAACCGCGCTATTGTCGTCAAAATGAATGATGACCGGGAAGCGCTGCGCGTCCCGCAGCCAGCCGGTCTTGCCCTCGGCCATGGACAGTTCACCCAGGGTTGCCGTCCTGTCACCATGGCCCACCCCGTACCCGATGCTTGACACGGTACCCCTGAACACGCGTCCCGGGGCAACGTCCAGCACGATTTCGGCACGGTCCCCTTCTTTTACGTTGCCGAGACTGTTCTCGCGCAGGTTCGCCTGCACCCACACATCCGTAGACGAGCCAAAGGTCATCAGGGGCTGTCCGACATTGGCGTAGTGTCCCACGTCGACACGCAGATCGGTAATGACGCCCAGTGTCGGTGACCGGATGGTGGTGCGTTCCAGATCGATGCGCGCCTGTTTGAGTGACGCGATCGCCTCGCGGATCCTCGGATTGTCCTCCCCTTCCTTGCCCAGTTGTTCCCTGGCCTTGCGCAGCTCCGAGTTCGCACGGTCGAGCTCGGCCTTTGCCTTGGTCACCTCGGTCCGGGTCTTGTCGGCGTCGGCCCGTGAGATGACACCCTTGTCGGCCAGCTTGAGGAGCCGGTCGGATTGTTTTCTCGCATAGTCTAGTTGCGCCTGGGCGTCGACCACGCGTGCCTGCGCCGAGGCCACGGCCTCGGTACTCGCGCCGATCTCCTGGCCGGCGCGCTCCAGGGCCGCCTCGGCCTTCTGCACGGCAAGCTCGTAGTCGCTCGGGTTGATCCGGACCAGGACCTGGTTCGGCTCGACGACCTGGTTCACGTCGACGTTGACCTCGGTCAGGACCCCGGAGACCTGGGGCACGATCGGAACGATGAATGCCTTGACGCGCGCCTGGTCGGTCCACGGCGCGTACCGGTCCGCCAGGACGTACCAGACGAAGATCACAATGGCGATCGCGAGGACGATCAGCGTGATCCGGCGTACGGGGTCCTTTTTCGCTACCTGTTTCTCTGGAGCGGAATCGGTTGCTTCATCCCGGGACGCATCGGACTTTTCCGGTTCGGCCCTCGCCTCCCCGCCGCCGGATTTCTTTTCGCTTGTCATTCGGAAATCCCGGACTTTGTTGACCGAGATGTCTGAGCCGGGGACGCGATCGCCTCCGGACCACCCGCCAGCCACGCCATGAACAGCTTGTACCCCAGCGCCAGGACGACCGAACCGACGAACAGCCCGATGATGCCGGACATGATCATGCCCCCGATGGCGCCGAGCAGGATCACGAGCATGGGGATGTCGACCCCTCTGCCGAGCAGCAGGGGTTTGAGAAGGGCGTCGCTTGATGCCACGAGGATGGACCAGATCATGAAAAGTACCGCGGGCAGGGTGTCCATGGCTCCGAAGACATAGAAAATGATCGGCCCCAGGATCAGAATCGGGGGAAGCTGAACGATCGCCAGGAGCAGCACCAGCAGGGCCCAGATACCCGCACCCGGCACCCCGACAGCGAGCAGACCAATCCCGGCCAGGATCGACTGGATAAACGCCACCCCCAGCACGCCCTGGGCCACGCTACGAACCGTGGCGCCGGCAAGGTCCGCGAACTCTGGGCCCCTGCTACCGGCGAGTCGCGTCGCGATCGCCCTGGCGGTTTTCGTACCGCCCTGTGCGCCGACGAGGAGCACGCCGGCGATGATGATCGCCAGCAGGAACTTCAGGATGCCGGCCCCCGCGCCGGCCGCGGCGGAAAACAGCCAGTTACCGATCGATTTCAGCTGCGGCGCGATCTGGTTGAGCGCCCCCTCCAGGTTCGTCGATGCCATGGACCAGAGGTCGTTCACCTTTTCTCCCACGAAGGGCCAATCGGCCACGCCGGCGGGTGGAGGCGGTACCCGGAACGCGCCGTCCTTCAGGCCGTCGGAGACCACTTCGACCGTATCTACCATCGAGCCGGACAGCATGACGACCGGGACGATGATGATCAGGAACGCCAGAATTATGAACACGGTGGACGCCAGCTTGCGGCGGTGGCCGAGCCGGTTTTCGAGGCGGACATAGAAAGGATGCGCCGCGACCGCAATGATAATGCCCCACATGATCGGGTCGATGAACGGCCTGACGATCTGCAGGCACCAGAGGCTGATCAGAAAGATGAGACCCAGCCGGATTGCGACCTCAACCGGTCTTTCCATGCCGGCGGGATCTGATTGTTCGAGGGTCGGGTCTGTCATGTTTTGTTTTTCCTGGTGTTCGGGTACAGGCGCTTGCCGATTCCCGTGCCCGCCAAAAAGACGCCATGGCGCGGCATACCGGGGAGCAGGTTTCGACAGGGGTGAATACGTGCCGGGCGGGCATTGCGCTATTATGATATTCAATTCCCCACCCGTCGACTCCGCAGGATGTCATCCCGGATCGTGCTCGCATCGCAAGAGGAAAGAATTGCCATGAAACGCAGGCTTATCGTCTCCATCGCCGCGACCCTGTTCCTTGTCGCCCCGTCGCTGCACGCCGACCAGGTCATGGCCCGGGTCGGCCAGTACAAGATCTACCACAAGCAACTGGAGGAGGCCGTTCACACCTCGGTCTTCGCGCCGAGATATTTTCTGGTCGGCACGGGTGAGAAAGGTCAGATTCGCGGCAAGATGCTCAAGAAGATGATCAACGACGAGTTGCTCTATCGTCAGGCGCTGGCCGAGAAGCTGGACAAGTCCAGGGCATACGAGAAAGACCTCGAGCGCGTGAAACAGGCAGGAAGCGCAACGGACCCGGAGCGTCAGGCCCTGATCGATACGCTCGTGTCCCGGAAGCACAAGGAATGGCGGACCAACGACGCGATGCTCCGCGCCTATCTGTTGAAGGACCCCGACCTGGCGTTCGAGGCGGACCAGCGGCGACTGGCGCAGATCATCGTCGAGGATGCGTCCGATGCGCGGAGCGTGCTCAAGCGCCTGGAAAAGGGAGAGGATTTTGCCGGTCTGGCGCGCCAGTTCAGCATCGACCCCTACGGGCGCAGAAACGGCGGCGACATGGGCTGGTTCGACGTCGGGAGTGGCATGCCCGAACTCGAGAAGGCGCTGGGGAAGACGAACAAAGGCGAGGTCAGCGGAATCATCAAGGCATCAGACGGATTTCACCTCGTGAAGGTCATCGATTTCAGAAAGGGCAGCAAAAAGGCCTTTTCCGAGATTCGCGGCCGTTTGACCGAGTATCACAACGAGAACATGATGCGTTCCTACACCAGGTCGCTACGGAAAAAATACCCCGTCGAGTGGTCGTTTCGCGGATCCCGCTGAGTGGCGAATCAACCACGGCCGGTGTTAAACCCGACATCCTGTGGTTTTTGTGTCACAATAGGGGTGGCCAGAGGAATATAAGTATATTTCTATATATGACTATTTCAGGAAATGCGCAAATTCTTGTGCTAAACTTGAATTTTAACAACTGAATCCGTTTGGGAGTCCATTATGAGTCAGAAAATCTTAGCAAAACAGCTGGGTATCGCCCTTATCACCGTCGCCGCCGGGTCCGCGTCCCTTTCGGCGCAGGCCGGCACCGGCTATGTCGTCTCGTCTTCCGGTGAATACTGGCGCGGCAGCAACGGCGAGTGTGTCCGCGGTGGTAATTTCACCACAGAAGGATACACCGCAGGCTGCGATCCGGAGCCGGTAGTGGTCGTCGAGGAAGAGATCATTGTCGTGCCGCCGCCTTCGGACGTCATGGAAACCGCCATCCTGGAAGCCGACACCCTGTTCGGATTCGACAGCGACGAACTCGGCGAAGATGCTGACGAAGCCCTCTCCGAAGTGGTCGGCGACATCGACAACATGACGGAGGTCAATTCCATCTCCATCGACGGATACACCGACAGCACCGGCCCCGAGGCGTATAACGTCGGTCTTTCGGAGCGACGCGCCGAGTCCGTCAAGGACTACCTCGTTTCCAAGGGCGTTCCCGCCGACGCGATCGAGACGACCGGCCACGGCCCCGCCAACCCCATTGCCGACAACGGCACCCGTGAAGGCCGCGCCCAGAACCGTCGCGCCGTCGTGACGGTTGAAGGTGAAAAGGTCGTTGTGCAATAAGCCACACGACACGATACCGGCGCGGCGGTGCTGACCTCCGCGACCGGTATCGCCACGTACAGACACTTGAGCAGGATGCTCGCGATGCCGCCAGGGGTTCCTGACCGGCGTTGTGTTCAACTCGCTCATGGCACAGAAAAGGCCGCGTTTCGCGGCCTTTTCTGTGCCCGCCGATACGGCCCGATACGGCTTCAGAACGCTACCCGGACCTTGGGTGATATGATGCCGACGTTTCCGTGTTCAGCCTTTTTACGCCAGGTCAAAACGCACGGAGAGTCTCTCCTGTTCCCTGCCGAACCCGCCCCGGATGCCATACACCAGGACCCTGTTGATCCCGCTGGCCGCCTTCATCCTCTCCGTCACAGGGTGTCGTGAATCGCCCCCTCCCGGCAAAGAAGCCCTGCCTTCCGGGCAAGGAACTCGCATCGTCTCTCTCAGCCCGGCGATCTCCAGAACACTGGTCGATCTCGGGGCGGGAGGCTACGTCGTCGGCAGATCCCCGTTCTGCAATGCCCTGCCGCAGAGCGTACCCGTGGTCGGTGACCTGAACCGCATCGACTACGAGCGACTCGTCCGCCTCGATCCGACCCACGTGCTGCTGCAGCCTCCGTCGGGCGGCGTCGATTCCGGTCTCACGACACTGGCCCGCGAGCGCGGTTTCACCCTCAGGGGCTGGGGGGGCCTGAACGGCGTCGCGGACATTCAACGCCTGTTACGCGAACTGCCCGCCACCGTCGCCGAAGACGGAACGGACCTCAGGGCCGGGATGCAAGCCCGATCGGTCGAGGTCCTCTCGGCCCTGGACGATGTGCTTCGTACCGGCCGCAAGCTTCAGTTCCCCGGCAGCGTAATGCTCGTGGGAGGCACGAATCCCATTCTGGCCTTCGGACGCGGGACTTACCTCGACGACGTGCTGCAGGCCCTTGGTGCGAGCAATGCCGTGTCGGCACAGGGCTGGGTGCAACTCTCGCTGGAAGACGTCGCGAGAATCGATCCGGAAATCATCGTCCTGATTCCCGGGGTGACTAACCGGGCCAAAGACGATGCGCTGTCGTCACTGCAGGCACTGCCGGTGAGGGCAGGCGAAACGAAGCGCGTCGCGGCATTGCGGCACCCGGACGCCCTGTTGCCCTCCAGTGCGATCGCCGAGGTGGCCGAGGCGCTGCGTCGCATACTGATCGAGCTCAGCCATGGCCACGTTCCCGAGCCCGAAACCGATTCCTCGCGTACCCCGCAACGCCCTGACCGCGGCGACGGGGTCGTTCGGCCGCCCGCGCCTTGCTGCGCGCCGGTGACCTGAGCGGAACCGGATGCGATATGGAACACGATCCGGACTGGTCCTGCTCGCGGTGGTCGCCATCGGCGTCTGCGTGCTGCGTATACTGATCGATCGCGACCCCTCGGGGGCAATCGGACTCGCCCTGCCGGCACCGGAATACGCACGTTACCGCTGGGTCCCCATGGTGAACGCCTCGATTGCGGGCGTGGCCCTGTCGATATCCGGCTTGCTCCTCCAGGCACTGTTGAGAAACCCGCTGGCGTCCCCGTATCTCCTGGGCGTGTCCAGCGGCGCGGGACTCGGCGTCATGGCGGCGCTGTATCTGTCCTACGTGACGGGCGTAACGGCGCCGGGCGTGTTGAGCAGCACGGTACCCGCCGCGGCCGGCGGTTTGCTCACATTGGGACTGGTCTATGCGCTGAGTCAGCGACGAGGCTGGCTCGATCCCGTGTCACTGATCCTGATCGGCGTCGTCATGTCCACGATCTGCGCCGCGGGGATCATGTTCTTTCAGCACCTGGTACCCACGGGATTGCGCGGCGAGTTCACCAACTGGTTGATGGGATATATTCCGGAGGATACGCCAACGGGTTCCATCGCCGCGGCCGGCGCCGCGACCCTGCTGGGGCTTGGCCTCGCGCATTCGATGGGGCGCTCGCTTGATGTTGCGAGCCTGGGAGACGACGAGGCGCGCGGCGTGGGTCTGTCACTGGGGTCCACACGGCTCGTACTCTTTGCACTCGCGGGCGTGCTGGCGGCGATCGCCGTCACCCTGGTGGGCCCGATCGGGTTCGTCGGTCTGATTTCACCCCACGCCGCTCGACTCGTGCTTGGGCCCGGCCATCGTCCGCTGGTGGCAGGTGCCGCCCTGTGCGGCGTGATCCTGCTGGTCGGCGCCGACACCGCACGACAGGCCATCGACCTGGGTGCGGGACGGATGCCGCCGGGTGTGTTCACCGCGATGATCGGCGGCCCCCTTTTTATCTGGCTGCTGCTGTCGCAGCGGGACCTGTCGTGATCAGAGCGGGTGCCGGAAAGAAATGACCATCGTCGTCGAGGACCTGTGTGCGGGCTATGGCGACAGGACGGTGCTGGAAGGCATCGGTGCGGCTGCCCGGCCCGGGACGACTACGGCGATCATCGGGCCCAACGCGTCGGGCAAGTCGACGCTGCTGCGCTGTATCCTGGGCTCCCTTCGGCCGCGATCGGGACGGGTCCTGATCAAAGGCGAAGTGGCGCACCGGATGCCTGCCCGGACGCTTGCCACCCGGGTCGCCTGGGTTTCACAACGCCCGCAGGTCTCCGCGGCGTTTTCGGTCCGGGAAGTCGTCTCGCTGGGCCGGTTCGCCCTGTCGCCCGCTCCCGGGCGTGTCGAGCAGGCAATGGAACAACTTGACCTGGGGGAGATCGCCGACCGACCGTGGCAGGAACTCTCGATCGGTCAGCAGCAGCGCGTGGCGCTGGCGCGAGCACGGGCGCAACTCTCACCGCAAGGGTGCCTCCTGCTCGACGAACCCACCGCGGCCATGGATCTCGGTCATGCAAGGGATGCGCTCACGCTGTTGCGTTCCGTCGCAAGCGACGGGGCATCGGTAATTTTTGCCACGCACGACCTGGAGATCGCCGCGGGCGTCGCCGACCGGGTCTGGGTGCTCGATGCCGGTCGGCTGACGGGAAACGGGCCGGTCGACGAGGCGATGTCCCCCGATCGTCTCGCACCGGTTTTCGGCGTCCCTTTCGAGTGGATCGAAGACCGCAACGGTCACCGGCACCTGGTTTCCGCGGTTGCACTTCCGGTGCCGGACCGGGTCAACATGACTATTCGGTGACGCCAGACCCACCTTGCCTTTACTTTGCGGTTCGCGTTCGGCATTCTTGGACACCGCCCGTGGCAGGTTTCCACTTGGTCGCGCGGATGACCGATGACGTCCACTGAGTCTCCAACCTTGGTAAAGATCAGGAAAGGACTGGACATCCCTGTCGAGGGCGCTCCCCGGCAGGAACCGCAGGACGGACCGGCTGTTTCAAGGGTGGCGTTCGTGGGTCGTGACTACACCTGGCGCAAGGGCTCGATCCTCGTCCGCGAAGGCGACCGCGTCAAACTGGGTCAGCCTCTCGTCCGCGATAAACAGATCCCCGACATCGTCGGCACTGCCCCGGGCAGCGGCGTAATCGAGGCGATTCACCGGGGGGACAGACGGGTCCTGGAAACGATCGTGGTACGGCTCGAGGGGCACGAAGAGGTAACCTTCCCGCGCTACGACGCCGATGCGATCCGGGAGCTGTCGGCCTCCCATGTGCGGGAAAACCTGCTCGCCTCAGGGTTGTGGACCGCTTTCCGCACCCGCCCCTACAGTACGCTTGCGGACCCGGGTTCGACACCCGCGGCCATTTTCATCACGGCGATCGACACCAATCCGCTGGCTCCGGATCCCGGTGTGGTCATCAACGATGCAAGAGACGATTTCGCGACCGGCATGTCGCTGATCGCCCACCTGAGCGGCGGCAAGACCTGGGTCTGCACCGCGCCCGGCACCCGCATCCCGGAGGTCCCCGAGGTCATCCACGAGGTTTTCGAGGGCCCGCATCCGGCGGGGCTTGTCGGGACGCATATTCATTTTCTGTCTCCGGTCAATGCCGGACGAACCGTGTGGCACCTCGGTTATCAGGACGTGATCGCGGTCGGGCGTCTGTTTACCACCGGCAGGCTTTCGATGAATCGTGTCGTGTCGCTTGCCGGCCCGGCAATCAAGGACCCTCGGCTGATCCGCACGCGTGTCGGGGCGAACACGAACGAACTCATCGGCGGAGAACTGCATCCCGGAGAGTCCCGGGTCATCTCCGGGTCGGTGTTGTCCGGCTTTCAGGCCGTCGGACACATTGCCTATCTCGGCAGGTACCACAACCAGGTATCTGTGCTGCGTGAAGGACGCGAGAGGGAACTGTTCGGGTGGCTGACCCCCGGAAAGAACCGGTTTTCTTCCAGCAGGGCCTTTATCTCCGGGCTGTTGAAGGCGCCGCGCTTCGCGATGACCACCTCGCAGAACGGCAGCCCCCGGGCCATGGTGCCCATTGGCAGCTACGAACAGGTCGTCCCGCTCGATACGCTGCCCACACCGCTGCTGCGCGCGCTGGTCGTAAAGGACACGGAGACCGCACAGAAACTCGGCTGCCTCGAACTGGACGAGGAAGACCTTTCGCTCTGCACCTTCGTCGATCCCGGCAAGTACGATTTCGGGCCCATCCTGCGGGAGAACCTCCTGCAGATATTCAAGGAGGGCTGATGCGCGGACTGCGGCAGTTTCTCGACCAGATCGAACCATCATTTTCCCGTGGCGGAAAGTTCGAGCGATTCGGCGCCCTGTACGAGGTGTTTGACACCTTCCTGTACACGCCGGCTGACGTGACACACGGTGCGCCCCATGTCAGGGACGCCATCGACCTGAAACGGGTGATGATCACCGTGTACGTCGCGGTGCTGCCCTGCCTGGCGATGGCCATGTACAACACCGGACACGAGGCGAACGCCGCCATGGCCGCCGCCGGGGTCGAGAGTGTGCCGGGGTGGCGGGGCGCGGTGCTGGCCGCCATCGGAATCGGCGTGGACCCGGGGAGCATCTGGGACTGTTTCTGGCACGGGGCGATGTACGTGCTGCCGATCTACATCGTCACCTTTGTCGTGGGCGTGTTCTGGGAAGTGGTGTTCGCGATCGTGCGCAATCACGAGGTCAACGAGGGGTTCTTCGTCACCTCGATCCTTTTCACCCTGACACTTCCGGCCACCATTCCCCTGTGGCAGGTGGCGCTCGGTATCAGCTTCGGCGTGGTGATCGGCAAGGAGGTCTTCGGGGGCACCGGCAAGAACTTCCTCAATCCCGCGCTCGTGGGCCGGGCCTTTCTGTTCTTCGCCTACCCGGCGCAGATATCCGGCGATGCCGTGTGGGTGGCGGTCGACGGATTCAGCGGCGCCACGCCGCTGGCGCTGTGGAACACCGGCGGCGGCGAGGCACTCGCCGCCGCCGGTGTCGACTGGGGCGCTGCCTTCATCGGCACGATCCAGGGGTCCATGGGGGAGACGTCCGCGCTGGCCTGCCTGCTGGGCGCCGCGTTGCTCGTCTACACCCGGATCGCCTCGTGGCGCATCATGACGGGTGTACTGATCGGCATGGTCGTGACCACCGTGCTCTTCAACCTGGCGGGCAGCGACACCAACCCGATGTTCTCCATGCCCTGGTACTGGCACCTGGTGCTGGGAGGGTACGCCTTCGGACTGGTGTTCATGGCAACCGACCCCGTGTCCGCGTCCCAGACCGATCAGGGCAAATGGATCTTCGGGATCCTCATCGGCGTCATGGTCAGTCTCATCCGCGTGGTCAATCCGGCCTTTCCCGAGGGGATGATGCTCGCGATCCTGTTCGGCAACGTCTTTGCCCCCCTCATCGACTGGTTCGTGATCCAGGCCAACTTCCGCAGGAGGCGCCGCCGCGATGCCGCACAAGGCTGACGACAACGGTAGCATGGGCTTTCTCGCGGCGACGCTGGCCCTACCCAACGAGGACCCGCGAAAGATCGTCTTCGTTGCCGTGGCGCTTTGCCTGGTCTGTTCCGTGCTGGTCTCAACCGCCGCCGTGGCGCTCAAGCCGCTGCAGTTGCGCAACGAGACGCTCGCGCGCAAGGCGGAGATCCTCAGGGTGGGCGGGCTCTACGAGCAAGGCGGCGATATCGAGACCCTGTTCGGCCAGGTGGAAACGCGAATCGTCGAACTCGGGACCGGCGAGTATTCCGACCGGTTCGACCCGGCGACCTTCGACGATCGCGATGCGGCCCGCGATCCTGCGCTGAGTTCGGATCTGGACAAAGGCCAGGATATCGCCGGTATCAGGCGACGGTCCGACTTCGTCCCGGTCTATCAGATCCGGGAAGGCGGCAGTCTGGACACGGTCATCCTGCCGGTCCACGGTTATGGCCTGTGGTCGACAATGTACGGCTTTCTGGCGATGGACAGCGATGCCACGACCATCAAGGGCCTCACGTTCCACGAACACGGTGAGACAGCGGGGCTGGGGGACCAGATCGCCAATCCACGCTGGTTGTCGCAGTTTACCGGCAAGTCCGCCTTCGACGATGACGGTCAGCCGCGCATTTCCGTCATCAAGGGGCTCGTGGATTCGCAGTCACCCGACGCCAGGTTCCAGGTGGACGGCATCGCCGGCGCCACGCTGACCAGCAACGGGGTGACGAATCTATTGCAATTCTGGCTCGGGGTAGACGGCTTCGGGCCCTATCTGGACAAGTTGCGGAAATCGGGAGGCTGATCCAATGGCGGAAAACAACAGAGGCGTCCTGCTGGAGCCGCTGGTCGACAACAATCCGATCACCCTGCAGATACTCGGTATCTGCTCCGCGCTGGCCGTCACCACCAAACTGGCCCCCGCCTTGATCATGTGCCTCGCGGTCATCGTCGTGCTGTCGGCCTCGAATGTATCGATCAGCCTGATCCGGCACCATATACCAACGAACATCCGCATCATCGTGCAGGTGACGATCATTGCCTCCCTGGTGATCATCGTCGACCAGTTCCTGAAGGCCTTCGCCTACGAGATCAGCAAGCAGCTCTCGGTGTTCGTCGGGCTGATCATCACCAACTGCATCGTGCTGGGACGCGCCGAGGCGTTCGCGATCAAGAATCCGCCCCTGCCGAGTTTTCTGGACGGACTGGGTCATGCGCTGGGCTACAGCCTGATCCTCGTGGTCGTGGCCACGATCCGTGAACTGCTGGGTTCCGGGACCCTGCTGGGCCACGAGGTCCTGACGACCGTCGCCAACGGCGGCTGGTACGAACCCAACGGACTGATGATGCTGGCCCCGAGCGCGTTTTTCATCATCGGCCTGATGATCTGGGCCATCCGGACCTGGAAGACCGCCCAGCTCGAGAAACCGGAATACCGCATTCACGTGGTCCACCGCACCGAGACCATGTGATGGAGGCGTATCTTTCGCTGTTCGTCCGCTCGATCTTCATCGAAAATCTTGCGCTCTCGTTCTTCCTCGGGATGTGCACCTACCTGGCGGTCTCCAAGAAGGTCGAGACGGCGCTGGGCCTGGGCGCCGCCGTCATCGTGGTGCAGGGCATCACCGTTCCGCTCAACAACCTCATCACCACGAACCTGCTCCAGGACGGTGCGCTCGCCTGGGCCGGTCTGCCCGACGTCGACCTCAGCTTCCTTGGCCTGATTACCTATATCGGGGTGATCGCGGCAATGGTCCAGATTCTCGAGATGTTTCTGGACCGGTATGTTCCGGCGCTCTACCACGCGCTGGGCATCTTTCTGCCGCTGATCACGGTCAATTGCGCGATCCTGGGCGGCTCGCTATTCATGGTCAGCCGCTCGTATACGCTCGGTGAAAGTGTGGTCTTCGGGGTCGGCTCCGGTTTCGGGTTCGCCCTTGCGCTGGTCGGACTGGCCAGTGTGCGCGAGAAGCTCAAGTACAGCGACGTGCCCGCCGGACTGCAGGGACTGGGTATCACCTTCATCGTCACGGGGTTGATGTCAATGGCGTTCATGTCCTTTTCGGGCATCCAGCTTTAGCGGCCTGATGGGCCCTTTCAACGGGACTCCCGGTGTCATGACGGAAATCGCTCTCGGGGTATTCATGTTCACCGCCATCGTGCTGACACTGGTGGGGGTGATTCTGCTGGCGCGTTCCAGACTGGTCGCCAGCGGCACGGTCAGCGTCCTGGTCAACGGAGAAAAGACATTCCGGATCCCCGTCGGCGGCAAATTGCTCGATGCCATGACGGCCGTGGAACTGTTTCTTCCCTCCGCCTGCGGGGGGCAGGGGACCTGCGGGCAGTGCCTGCTCAAGGTCTTCGAGGGTGGCGGCGCCATCCTGCCAACGGAAACCTCCAGGATCACCAGGCGCGGGGCGGCCGCCGGCGAACGACTGGCCTGCCAGGTGGTCGTCAAGCAGGATATGAAGATCGAGGTGCCTGGCGAGGTGTTCGGTGTCCAGCAGTGGATCTGCACCGTGCGTTCCAACGAGAGCGTCTCCACCTTCATCAAGGAACTCGTGCTCGCTTTGCCCGGGGATCAGGAAATCGAGTTCCGCGCGGGTGGTTATGTCCAGATCGAGTGCCCGCCCTACCATATCCGGTACAGGGACTTCGACATCCCCGAGCGTTTCCGCCACGACTGGGACCGTTACCATCTGTGGCAATACGAGTCAAAAGTGAAGTCACCGGTGATTCGTGCCTACTCCATGGCGAACTTTCCGCTCGAGAAGGACATCATCATGCTCAACGTTCGCGTGGCCACACCACCACCGAGTGAACCGGATGCACCGCCGGGAATCATGTCCTCATACCTCTTCAGCCTGAAACCGGGCGACACGGTCTCCGTATCAGGGGCTTACGGAGAGTTTTTCGCACGCGACACGGCCGCCGAGATGGTCTTCGTCGGGGGCGGCGCAGGCATGGCGCCGATGCGCTCCCACATTTTCGACCAGCTCAAACGCCTGCACAGCAAGCGCAAGATGTCGTTCTGGTACGGTACACGCAGCAAGAGAGAGATTTTCTACCAGGACGAGTTCGAAGCCCTGCAACGCGAGCACGACAATTTCACCTGGCACGTGGCCCTGTCGGAACCTCTGCCCGAAGACAACTGGGACGGTTACACGGGGTTCATTCACGAGGTCGTGCTGAGGGAGTACCTCCAGGAGCATCCCGCCCCCGAGGATTGCGAGTATTACCTCTGTGGCCCGCCCTTGATGAATGCCGCGGTTGTCAAGATGCTCGAGGACCAGGGTATCGACCCGGAGAACATCCTGCTTGACGACTTCGGCGGTTAGGCAGTCGGTGTCCGGCGGTCCCGGCGGCGGTCTTTCATACGACGATCGCCGCCCGGCGAAGGTAATTCGCTCCCGCGTGTCCGCCGTCCTGCTGGCCGTCACGTTGTTCGTGACGGGATGCGGGTACGGCACCGTCCAGAGAACACAGCGCGACCTTCACGGACTGACCATGGGTACGACATGGTCGGTCAAGGTCATCGGAGCGCGCGGGCAGGATGTCGGGACGCTCAGGCATCGCGTCCAGGAGACGCTCGATCAACTGGAGGCGCGGATGTCCACCTATCGTGAAGATTCCGAACTCTCGATTCTGAACCGCAGCGACGAAACGGGCTGGATCCCTTTGACGCGTGAGTTGCATGAGGTTCTGCAGTCGGCCTGGGAGATCAGCAGGGCCAGCAAGGGTGCTTTTGACGCGACCGTCGGACCGCTGGTCGACCTGTGGGGATTCGGTCCGACCGATGCCGATCGCAGTCCGCCGTCGGAACAAGACATCGTCGCAGCCAGAAAGGGGGTGGGATTCTCGAGGTTGCGGCTGCGCGGCGATCCCCCCTCGGTTCGCAAGGACATACAGGCGCTGTCCGTGGACCTCTCGGCCATTGCAAAGGGCTACGCCGTGGATCAGATCGCCGCAGTGCTCGAAAGCGAAGGGTTCTCCGAGTACCTGGTCGAGATCGGGGGGGAGCTTCGCGGCAAGGGCGGAAACCGCGCGGGTGGGCCCTGGAAGATCGCCATCGAGAAACCCGACCCCGGAACCCGCGAGGTGTATGCGATCATCGACCTGAATGACGTGAGCGTCGCGACGTCCGGGGGGTACCGGAATTTCTTCGAGGCGCACGACGGACAAACCTACAGCCACACGATCGACCCGTTTACCGGGCGCCCGGTGACCCATGACCTTGCGTCGGTCACCGTCGTGGGTCCGTCCGCGATGCGCGCCGATGCCAATGCCACGGCGCTGATGGTGCTCGGACCGGACTCAGGCTACGCCTATGCGCTAAGAGAGGGGGTCGAGGCGTTTTTCGTCATCAGGACCGGCGACGGCTTCCGGGACATCGCAACACCTGGATTTGCACGTTACCGCGTCCAGCCGGATACTTGACGTAGCGAACCCGGACAGGGGCTATGGTGGACTGCGCGCTGCTCGTCCACCCTGCGAAGCGGGGCGTCAAAAGGTGAAGGCAGGTGGACAGGCAAGGCGCAGTCCACCTGCACTGCCAGTGCTTCGAATGTAATCAGACCGGTTGACCCGTATGGCCGAATTCATCATTGCGTTTATTGTCTTTTGCGCTGTGTTGCTCGCCATGTCCCTGGGCGTACTGGTCGGCCGGAGTGCGATTGGCGGCAGTTGCGGGGGGTTGTCAGCACTTCCCGGCATCCGGTCCGATTGCGGCGGCGCCTGTCGTCGGGAGTGTCCCCGCTCCAGGAGAAGCAGGCGGGACCTTTCACACATTACCGACACGAGGACCGCCTGATGCCCATCACCTGCAACGTCAAGGATTTCATGTCCACAAACCCCGTCACCCTGTCACCGGACACCGACGTCATGACGGCCGTGCACATGCTCACCGAAATGAGGGTGCCCGGCGCTCCCGTTGTCGACCAGGTCGGTAACCTCGTGGGTTATCTCGCCGAACGCGACTGCCTGGTAGCTGCCCTGAACGCCGCCTATCACCACGAGTCGGGTGGACCTGTATCGGAATACATGCACGGCGAGATCGCCACCGTGGACGTCGAGACCAGCATTACCGATGTCGCCCAGTTGCTCATCGAAAGCGGGAACCGTGGCTACCCGGTCGTCAAGGACGACCGTCTGATCGGGCAAATACACCGTTCGGACGTGCTAAAGGCCCTTACCCTGTGGCGGGAATCACCCCGGGGGAAAGAATGACTCGGGCGGGTTGCACCGCTTCGCACCGGGATTCAGGATATTGACAATGAAAGTGTTGGCGGGCGACATCGGTGGCACCAAGACCACGCTGGCCATCTTCGACGTGTCGGAGCCGCGTCCTGTCTCCCTGCAGGAAGCGACCTATCAAAGCGCCGGATTCGACTCGCTGGAGTCCATTGTGAGCACCTTTCTCGGGGGCGTATCAGGGGACTGCGCCCACGCCTGTTTTGGCATTGCCGGCCCCGTCTCGGCCAACACCGCGAAGACAACCAACCTCCCCTGGTTCATCGACGGGGACCGGATGGCGGATTCGCTCAACCTGAACAGGGTTTCCCTGATCAACGATCTGGAGGCAAATGCCTGGGGGATCGCCGCGTTGACCCCGGCCGACTTTTTCGAACTGAGCCCGGGAGCGCCCGGAGCGACCGGCAATGCCGCCGTGATTTCCGCGGGAACGGGCCTGGGCGAGGCCGGCATGTACTGGGACGGGGAACAACACCGTCCCTTCGGCACCGAGGGCGGGCATGCGGATTTCAGCCCGCAGACCGAACGGGAGACCGAACTCCTGTTGTTCCTGAAGACGCGCTACGAACACGTCAGCTGGGAGCGTCTCGTGTGCGGGGGCGGTCTGGTGAATATCTACGAATTCATGCTGTCCCGACGTGGCGCCGAGCCGCTGCCCGCCGTACGGGATGCCATGCGCGAAGGCGACCCCGCCGCGGCCATATCGAAGGCCGCGCTGTCGGGAGAGTGCGAGCATTGTGCCGACGCCCTGGATCTGTTCGTCCACCTCTATGGCGCCGAAACGGGAAACCTCGCGCTGAAGATGATGGCGACAGGCGGTGTCTACGTCGGTGGCGGCATCGCACCGAAGATCCTCGAAAGGCTGAAGGCACCCGGCTTCATGCAGGCGTTTCAGGCCAAGGGGCGCATGGAACCCCTGATGCGCGGAATGCCCGTGCGCGTCATCCTGAATCCCCGCACCGCCCTGCTCGGCCCGGCCCTGTTCGTGCTCGCCGCCGGCTCCTGACTGCCTGCCAAAGGCAACGAACCCCAGGGCCGGGCCGTTCGGTTCGTAGCCGGTCGCGCCGCGTGGGACTTCAGAATCTGACGCCCGGCGTTTCAATAGGCAACCCGTTGCCCCTGGCCGTTACGTATACCTCGAGCGCGACCGCATCATCACTGCCATATTCCAGCCCATCCGCCCGGAACTGCCGGTAGCACTGATTGAAGCGGTCCTGTATCGCGTTGATCCGCCCGTTCTTCAGCCTGTAGACCGGATAACCGTTGCTTTGTCCCTGGGACAGGGTATTGGCACGAATCTTCATTCCGGCGTAAAAATCATGGCAGTTCGTGCAACCCATGTCGAGTTGCCCGGAACGGACATGGTAAAGCGTCTCACCACGCTCGAAGTAAGGGGCCATGGGCCCGTCGGTCTTGACATTGACCTTCTCGCCGACGGCCAGGTGTCGCACGAAGGTTTCCAGTGCGAGTGACTCCTTACCGTTGTACTTCAGCGGTTTGTTGCCGAGCCGGTTTTCCGATTCCATCAGGATACGCTGTTGCAGCGTCACCGGCTTTTTCAGCTCCTCGTCGAAGACGGGGTACATGGCGATGCGCTGGATGTCGAGTTTCTCGCCTTCCTCGCCATGGCATGAGCCGCAGGATTCACCACTCTGACCCTCCTGGTTGAACAGGGCCAGGCCGGTCTCCACGGTCTGCATGCCGGGATTCATGAACTCGTCGTCCTGCATCTCCTTCGATTCCTCCCTGAGATACTCGTAACCGGACCTTGGCTCGTTCGGCACCGCCGCATGGACAACGATCACGGCACAGAAAAGGCCCGCGGCAATCCAGGGCGTTGTTGTGTCGTTAAGGGAACGGAAGGATTTTTTCATGACCTTCTCCTCGCGCTGCGTCATTCCTGTTTCAAGGTAGAGAGATACACGACGACATCCTCGACTTCCTGCGCCGTCAGCACGGTCTTTCCCCTGAATTTCTCCGAGACCCGATTCAGATTGTCCGGGTGTTTGTAGAAACTCGGCATCAGGCTGTTCGGGTTGATCTGCTTGATATCCACCACCCTCGCCCGCAGCTGTCCCGGGTCGTAACGCGCCCCGACGCTATTCAGCGGCGGGGCCAGATTGCCGTGAAAATCTTCTTCAGGGATCGGCATTTGATGGCATGCGAGACAGTTGCCCTTGCTCCTGTTCAGGGCAACCGTTCGGCCCCGTTTGGCGTCACCCTGCAGGCCGCATAGCGGTTGCTGTACGGCGAAGTTGTCGACTTCCCAGTCGCAGTATTCCTTTTCGGCGGCCTGCACCGCACCCAGCGCCAGGGCCGCGAGCGCGGGGGTCGTAGACAATCTGAATCCGCTCATCTTTACGCACCTCCTGTCAGGCAGTACACGCAGTACATTCGCGAAAAATGCTGCTCGAACCCTTCCGAGTATAGGTCGTATAGGGTACACAGTCCTTTCAATATGACAAAGGGAATGGAAATCGCTCGTACCGGGGTGGGTATTGCCATACTCCGTCCTTCATCAGCCCGCGAGGTCTTCGTCCCAGAACTTGGCTTCAATGATTGTTTTCTGTCATGGACTTGCGCCGGGTGCCGCTGTGATCAGCGCGCGGCGCCGTTTCCTGTCGAATACCATGCGCTGAATTCATTCGGACTTCGAAACAGGGAGACCTTGATCTTCCTCACCATTGGCAATAGAAGCGATGATAAACAGGGGGTCTACACCTGCTCCGCAGGCGGGAGTCTCACTTCGCCAGTTTCAATAGCGGCTCCAAGACCAGGGGATCCTCCCAGTCCCTGCCGCCGACGGCACGGTAGGCGATACGACCTTCCCGGTCGATGACGAAGGTGGTCGGCAACCCGAGCACGGGCCATTCCTTGATGATCGTGCCCTCGCGGTCCAGCAGCAGCGGATAGTCCGCCGGATAATCCGCGGTGAAGGTGAAGATGATGTCCTCGTCCTCACCGACGTTGATGGCGAGCATCTCGATCCCCCGCTCCCGCAGCCCTTTCCAGGCGCGTTGCATGGAGGGCATCTCGTCGCGGCACGGCGGACACCAGGTCGCCCAGAAATTCAGGATGACGACCCTGCCTCGGTACTCGGAAAGGCGGTGGATTTCGCCTTCCGTATCCTCGAGCGTGAAATCCGGCGCGGGCGGGCGACCCTTCACCTCGTAAAGCGGGCGGCCGCGCAAGTCGTCGCCGGCCAGGCAGAGCCCCGGAACGATGCAGACAAAGCATGCGAACAGCAGTGCCGGCGCCCTCAAAGCGCACCCTCCCGAGGCACCAGTGACTCCACGTCGGGCGCGCACTCGACATTCTGAAAGATGCCGGTTCGCTCTTCGCCGTTCCGGAGCCAGGTAAATTCCAGGTCAAAGCGCTGTCCCGCAGGGAAACCGAACGCGCTCATGCCCCAGTTGTAGTCACCGGGATCGAGCCGTTGCCGGTTCGGCAACAACGCCCACCGAAACGCGATCCTCGGGGGAGAAGGCAGGTTCATCGCCTTCCACCTGTCGTCCCACTGGTCTTTCAGCATCATGGGTTTGCGCTGTCCGTCGACAACGACACGCCATTGCGACAGGTCGTAGTCGATCACGGATCCCGCCGCGGCCGGGTTCCTGAGGTCGGTCTTGAAGACGCAGCCGTCGCCGATCACGTTCGCCGCCTCCGAGGTAAATCCCCGGGCAAGGAAAAACGCCCGCGTCTGGTCGGGCAGGCGTTGCTCCACCAGGAGGGAGATGCCCCCCTCGTTCCATTGCCAGTACTTCAGGCCGGTGTCCTCCCGTGTCCCCGACTCGGGTGCCGCAGCGACAGTCGAGACCGCCAGGGCCACTACCGGCCCGCATGTCCGGGTCAAAAACGAAAGGGAAAACCTCATGCCGGTACCGGCTCCCCGGTTATTGCACCAGGGGGATGACCTCGACCAACTGGTAATCGATGATCGCATCGATCTTGTTCTCGACCTGGTAGTAACGGGCCACATTTTTCGCGGAGAGGACCTCGTTGAACTTTTTGACGTAGTACTTCTGCAGACGGTTCTTCTCCGCCTCGATGTCGAGATAGTCGTTGAGGAGATTCCTCGCCCGCTCGTTCGTCATGTGCTCGTAGTGTTCGGCGAAGTCCTTGATCAGTTCGGCGCTCTTTTCGTTGATGGCCGACAGCCGCTCCTGATACTTCTCGTACACCGGCAGGAACTTGGCCGTCTCCGCCTCGGTCAGGTTCATGTTCTGCAACACGATGAGCTTTTTCTTGGCCTCGATGATCTCGGCCGTCAGCTTGGTCTCCTCGCTCAGATCCTCGGCCCACACGGGCGCGGCGAGCATGGCCGCAACGAGTCCCGGTATCGCCACGCGCAGCAGTGCTTTCATTCCTTTGTCTCCTTAGTCATCAATTGCCTGTTCGGGCGGTCGATCCACCCTCGAAAACGGGGCTCAATGGTGACACATCTCACCCATTCTGGATACCGGCCAGGGAGGGGTTTCGGGGCGGCAACCGTCACCTGGCCGCGACCCGCGATTCCGGCCGGGACGGTGGGATTGCCGAGGAAGGATCGTGGTCATTCGCCCGGGGTGTGCGGGCAACCATAAGTGATATACTCCCAGCGCGCCCTGGGCCTCCCGGGAACCGATCCGGAAACCGAATCTGCGGCGCACGCCGACCGGAATTTATCCCGGCACGCGGCAACCGCGCCGGGGCAAGGCGATTGCCGGAAAACAATGTACCGGATCACGCCGGATTCCCGTTCGTCTTCCAAGCGCGGTAACGGGCATATCGTCGAACGATGCAACCATTGTCGCAACGTCGAAGACGGGCGAAATGAAAAGTGAGGTGGTACCTTGTTTAAGGGGACTTCAACGGGGAGGCATCTGCGCCGGGTTTCTTTTCCGCCGGCGCCTCGCTTGAGGGAATCGGCGCGGGATGCCCGTCTACGCCTTGCAACAGGTGTATTTTCGCCGCTCCCAGCCTTGCTCTAACGAACAATCATCACAGCGCAATCGCCTCACAGAGGGGGCCCTCGCATGAACACACTTCAAGTCCTGCACGCGCAGGGACAATCCGTCTGGCTCGACTATATCCGGCGCAAGCTGTTGACCGGCGGCGAACTGGCACGACTGATCGGGGAGGACAGTGTCACCGGAGTGACGTCCAACCCGGCCATCTTTCAGAAGGCCGTGACCGGCAGCACGGATTACAGCGACGCGATCGCCGCGCTGGCCCGCGACGACACCCTCGATGCGAAGTCACTGTTCGAGCAGCTGGCCATCGAGGACATCCGCCTGGCCGCCGATGCCCTCAGGGGAGTCTATGACAAGACCTCGGGACGCGACGGATTCGTCAGTATGGAGGTCTCACCTCGCCTGGCGCACGATACCGACGCCACCTGTGCCGAGGCTCGCAGGCTCTGGAAGGCCGTCGACCGGCCCAACCTGATGATCAAGGTCCCCGCCACGCTCGAGGGAATGCCCGCTATCGAGACCTTGATCAGCGAGGCAATCAACGTCAACGCCACACTATTGTTCTCGGTCGACATGTACCTCAAGGTAGCCGAGAGTTACCTTCGGGGACTGGAGACGCTGGTCGCGAACGCAGGCGATGCCGCCCGGGTCTCCAGCGTCGCGAGCTTCTTCGTCTCACGTGTGGACACCGCCGTGGACAACGCGATTTCGGAGCGGATCAACGGCAGCGGCGATTCCGGGTCCTCGGACAAGCTGCGGGCCCTGCTCGGCCGCATCGCCGTCGCCAACGCCAAGATTGCCTACCGTGACAGCAAGGCGCTGTTCTCCGGATCGCGATGGGAGGCGCTCGAGTCCAGGGGCGCCGGGTCGCAACGGTTGCTCTGGGCCAGTACCGGTGTGAAGAACCCCGCCTATCGGGACGTCGTCTACGTCGAGGAACTGATTGGCCCTGACACCGTCAACACCATGCCTCCCGCCACGCTGAACGCGTTTCGGGATCATGGCAAGGTCCGGGATGCAATCAATGAAGGTGTCGGGCAGGCGCAGGCCGACGTCGATGAACTGAAGGCCTTCGGCATCGATCTGGACGCGATCACCGATACGCTGCTTGATGACGGGGTTCGACTCTTCGTCGAGGCCTTCGACAAGCTGCTGGCAGCGGTGGACGCGGCCCGGCAGGACGCACTCCGCCCGAAGATCGACCGGCAGACGTATACCCTGCCCGCGGCGCTCGAATCCGCACTGAACGAGGGCCTGGACGAATGGGACAGGGAGCAGAAGATCTGCCGGTTGTGGAAGCGCGACGCGTGGCTCTGGACGGGTAACGACGAGGCCCGCTGGATGGACTGGCTGGACATCACCAGCGAGCAGATCCACTGTCTCGGCGACCTGCGCAGGTTGCGTCACATGGCCGAGGGGAAGTACTTCACCCACGCGGTGCTGCTCGGTATGGGAGGCTCCAGCCTTGCGCCGGAGACCTTCGCGAAGACCTTTGGTCCCGCGGCCGACCATCCCGAACTGCTCATCGTCGACAGCACCGACCCGGCGCAGGTCCGTGCGGTGGAGCGCAGCGTCGACATGGCGCGCACCGTATTCATCGTCTCCAGCAAGTCCGGCAGCACACTCGAGCCCAACATCCTGTACGCCTACTTCATGGCGCGCGCGGTTGAGGCCGTCGGTGAAAAGCAGGCGCCGAACCACTTCTATGCGATTACCGATCCCGGGTCCGGTCTCGAGAAGGTGGCAAGCGAGAGAAAATTTCGAAAGATCTTCCACGGCAAGCCCGGCATCGGCGGACGCTATTCGGCCCTGTCCAACTTCGGCATGGTGCCGGCTGCCCTGATGGGCATGGACGTGACCAAGTTTCTCGATGACACCGAGGAGATGGTCGAGGCCTGCGCAGGTTGCGTTTCCACGCGGGAGAACCCGTGTGTCCAGCTCGGCCTGATCATGGGCCTGTCGGCCCGCCAGGGCAGGGACAAACTCACTATCATCGCCTCTCCCGGGATCGCGGCGATCGGGGCCTGGCTGGAACAGCTGGTGGCCGAATCCACCGGCAAACACGGCAAGGGCCTGATCCCGGTCGACACCGAAACTCTGGCCCGTCCCGAGGACTACGGCGCCGACCGGCTGTTCGCCTACCTGCGACTCGACGATGGTCCCGATCCGTCGCAGGACGCGGCCGTCGATGCCATCGCGCAGGCCGGACACCCGGTCGTGAGGATCCACATTGGAAACCGGCACGAGATGGGGCAGGAGATGTTTCGTTGGGAGATCGCCACCGCGGTCGCGGGTTCGGTACTCGAGATCAACCCCTTCGATCAGCCGGACGTGGAAGCCAGCAAGGTGGAGACGCGAAAACTGACAGAGGCCTATGCCGAAAACGGAGCGTTGCCGGAACCGGAGCCGATCGCGGAACAGGACGGCATCCGGCTGTATACCGATGCGCGCAACGCGCAAGCGCTGATGAGCGCCGCGGGGGGCGATGATTCCCCGGGCGGACTCGTTTCCGCACATATCGCACGGATCGGCGAGGGCGACTACTTTGCCCTGCTCGCCTACCTGAATCGTCTCGACGAGACCCACCAAAGCGAGTTGCAGGCCATACGTCACGCGGTACGGGCGCAGACCCGCGTGGCCACCTGTCTGGGCTATGGCCCGAGGTTCCTGCACTCCACGGGGCAGGCGTACAAGGGAGGACCCAACAGCGGCGTCTTCCTGCAGGTCACCTGCGACGATGCGCAAGACATCCCCGTCCCCGGATACGCCTACGGCTTCAGTGTCGTCAAGGCGGCGCAGGCCCAGGGGGATTTCGAGGTGCTCGCAGAGCGCGGTCGCAGGGTGCTGCGCGTCCATCTGCCGACGGATACGCACACGGGTCTCATGCGACTTCGAACCATGGTTGACGCGGCCCTGGCGCGCCGATCGGCATCTTGAGGTGATTGACGGAAAATGACATACCAGATTGCGCCGGCTTTTCGTTCGTCATCAAGGCGCGACAACAGGCGAATCGTCGAACGATGCAACGGTTGTCGCAACACAGAGGACGGACGAAAAGACAAGCAGGATGGTATGTCATTTGACAGGAATCGCCTGAGGTTCGGACCACCCTGAACGATCCGTGATCGCGAGGCCGTTCACCACGGCGTGGTCTTCAAGGTCAACAGCGTAAAACGATAACCTCAAGGGGGAGACACACGATGCAACTTGGAATGATAGGCCTCGGGCGGATGGGGGCCAACATGGTGAAGCGGCTGATCGCCGCGGGACACGACTGCGTGGTCTACGACATGAACGCCGATGCCGTCGAATCCATGGAACAGGCGGGCGCCGTCGGTGCGCGTGACCTGGACGAATTCGTCGCCCGCCTGGAGGCGCCCCGGGCCATCTGGCTGATGGTGCCTGCCGCCGTGGTGGATCGTTCGATCGATGATCTTGTCACCCGCCTGTCGACAGACGATATCATCATCGACGGCGGGAACAGCTATTACAAGGACGACATCGCGCGCGCGATGCGTCTTCGGGAAAGCGGGATCCACTATATCGACTGCGGCACCAGCGGCGGGGTCTGGGGACTGGAGCGGGGCTATTGCCTGATGATCGGGGGTGAAACGGAACAGGTGACTCACCTGGGACCGATCTTCTCCGCGCTCGCCCCGGGAACCGGCGAGATTGAAAGGACCCACGGCCGTGAAGGGGAGGCGAGCCCCTCGGAACACGGTTATCTCCATTGCGGACCCTCGGGCGCGGGTCACTTCGTCAAGATGGTCCACAACGGTATCGAGTACGGGATCATGGCCGCCTACGCGGAGGGCCTGAATATCCTGCGACACGCCGATGTCGGCAAGGCCACCCACGACGTGGACGCCGAAACCACACCCTTGCGCGAACCGGAGGCGTTCCAGTACGACTTCGATCTTTCGCAGGTCACGGAGGTATGGCGTCGCGGCAGCGTCATCGCGTCCTGGCTGCTGGATCTCACCGCCAATGCACTGCACGGCGACAATGACCTGGGCGACTACTCGGGCCGCGTATCCGACTCCGGGGAAGGCCGCTGGACCTGCCTGGCGGCCATCGAGTCCGGCGCCCCCGCCCACGTGCTGACCGCGGCGCTCTACAACCGGTTCGAGTCGCGGGGCGAGGCCGATTTCGCCGACAAGGTCCTCTCGGCCATGCGTTACCAGTTTGGTGGCCACATCGAGAAAACCAAATGAACGCCGATAGCTCAGTGGAGCCGGGGGTTTCCGCCGCACCGTCCTCGGTGATCGTGATCTTCGGGGGCGGAGGCGATCTCACCAAGCGCAAGCTCTTCCCGGCGCTCTACAATCTCGCGGTGCAGGGTCTGCTGCCGGAGGCTTTCGCGGTCGTGGCGGTCGACCGGTCGGACTGGGACGACGAGACCTATCGCGGCAAGCTGGGTGAGTACGTGCGGAATTTCGTCCCGCAGGATTTTTCAGACGAGACGTGGGGCGCACTGCGCGAACGCATTCACTACAGCGTGGGCGACTTCAGGGACCCCGACGCCTACGGCAAGCTTTCCGGCACACTCGACCAGTTGTGCGCAGACAAGGGCATCATCCCCAACTACCTGTTTTACCTCGCCACGCCGCCGAGCTTTTTCGGGGTCATTTCCGACCAGCTGGGTGCGGCAGGACTGTCACGGGAACCCGAAGGCGCCTGGCGGCGCATCATTATCGAGAAGCCCTTCGGGCGGGACCTGGAATCCGCCGAGGGACTCAACACGCAACTTCATCAAACCTTCCTCGAGCCCCAGATCTACCGGATCGATCACTATCTTGGCAAGGAGACCGTACAAAACATCCTGGCCTACCGCTTTACCAACAGCACCGTCGAGCCAATCTGGAACCACCGCTATATCGACCACGTGCAGATTTCCGTCGCCGAGTGTCTGGGGGTCGAGAACCGGGCTGTCTACTACGAGGAGGCCGGGGCCCTGCGGGACATGATCCCGAACCACCTGCTCGCCGTGCTGTCGGTGATCGCCATGGAACCGCCGAACTCCTTCGACGCCAACGAGGTTCGGGACGAGCAGTCCAAGGTGTTGCGGGCCATTCAGCCACTGCAACCCGAGGAAGTGCTCAAGTACGCGGTTCGCGGACAGTACGGCACGGGTACGCTACCTGACGGCACCCGCGTCCAGCCGTATCGTTCCGAACCCGGCATCGACCCGGGGTCCAGTACCGAGACCTATGCGGCCCTGCGCCTGCAGATCGACAGCTGGCGCTGGGCCGGCGTACCGTTCTACATCCGCACCGGCAAACGCATGATGGGGCGTTTCACCGAGGTGATGGTGCAGTATCGTCACGCCCCGAGCCAGCTGTTCGGGGACGCCCACAGGGCGCGCCGGCAGAATATCGCACCCAACCGGCTTGTCCTTCGCATCCAGCCAAACGAGGGGATCGGGTTCGGATTCAATGCCAAGGTCCCCGGGAAATTCAACAAGCTGGGCCCGGTGAAGATGGATTTTCGCTACAGCGACTATTTCGGCGACGAACCCAGCACGGGCTACGAAACCCTCATCTACGATTGTCTGTGCGGTGACGCGACATTGTTCAAGCGTGCGGACAATATCGAGACCGGCTGGTCGCTCGTCCAGCCGATCATCGACGTGTGGCAGGCGCTGCCTCCCCGCGAATTCCCCAATTACGTCTCCGGAACCTGGGGCCCGACGGCGGCGGACGAACTGCTGGCCCGCGACGGGCGCCACTGGATCTACAGCGCGACACCGGGTTGCTGATATCGCCCGCCGGGTGCACCGGTCAAGGGCCGCGCATCCAGTCGGTCACGACCGGTGATCCGCCCCGGGTTTCCTGACCGGGGTTCAGTCACTGCCGAGCGTCCCCTCGATGCGTTGCATCCCCTGTTCACTCTGCTCACATTCGGTCTCGCCCCGATCCCAACCCCTGGCATAGCGTCCATCCGTGCGGTATTCGGACAGCTTGCGGGTATCGACGTAATCCGGATTGCCCGCCCGGGCGTATCCGGTGGCGCAGCCGTCCAGATAACCGTCGATGTATTCCGGTGGAAACCCCTCCTCTTCCAGTCTGTCACGCAGCTGCTTTTCGCCGCATGCCGTAATCGCGAACAGACAGGCGAGCAGCGCCAGTGAGGTGGCCCGGCGTCCCGGACGGATACTAAGGCGATTGCAGGAAAATAACATACCAGATTTTGACAGAAATCGCCTAGTGATGGGTTCTCTCAATTCGGGTCACCGGATTCTTGCGCATGGGCGCATGACCGAAACCTTGCCCGGCCACCTGCGCTACCCTAACCTGATTTGTACCGGTTTTCACGCAGTGGACAGTCACCGCGCGCCGTGACGGGCGCTTGTGATACCTTTGGCCTCGCGGCCGGAGGGAGTCCGGATCCGCATTGCGAACTTCACGCGGTGCAAGGGCTGCGTCTGTCCGCCGGCGCAACGGCGCCATCGCTGCACGCGCAACCATTTCAGGAACATCCGGAACCCGCCCCGACATGACATCCCCCAACGTAAGGTGGCACGTTCTGCCCCAGGGCGAGGCAATCGCCGAGGCAGTCGCCGAACACATCCTTCGTGCGGCGCGGCGCGCCATTTCGGCCCATGGCGGGTTTCGGCTGGTGCTCGCCGGCGGCACTACGCCCGAAAGCGCCTACCGCAGGCTCGCGGAGATGTCGGCCGACTGGTCCCGCTGGTCGATCTATTATGGTGACGAGCGCTGCGTCCCGCCCGGTGACGAATCGCGAAACAGCGTCATGGCGGACAGGGCATGGCTCGATCACGTACCCATCCCCCGGGCGCATATTCATACGGTGCCGGCCGAGCACGGTCCGACGAGGGGCGCGGAGGAATACGGGGCAACGGTGAGAAACGCCCTGCCCTTCGACTTTGTCCTGCTCGGGATGGGTGAAGACGGACACACAGCGAGCCTGTTCCCGGGGCAGGAACACGACGATGACGAACCGGTCGTTCCTGTCTACGATGCGCCGAAACCCCCGCCTGAACGGGTGTCGGTGAATACGTCGGCCCTCAATCAGTCACGGGAGGTCCACATCATGGTAACGGGGGCGGGTAAGCGCGACGCGGTGCGCCGATGGAAAGCGGGTGAAGACCTCCCCGTCGGCCGCGTCCACGGGCAATGTGGCGTCGACGTCTGGCTCGACCCCGAGGCCCTGGACGCATCCGCGAAGTAAGGTCCCGGCGATGGAATCGACCAAGCGTACCGGCAGATACCCAAGGGGGTCCACGCGACTGGTGGGGTCGCATCCGGCGCATCGGTCCCCGTTGGCGACACGCGCGGGCCGGGGCAAACCAGGGCGCAACCCGAATTCCCGCCTCCCGCGATTTCCCGGGGACCCATGAGCATCGCGCACAAGATCATCCGGGTACGCGACTTTCTCGAGACCACGGCGACCGGGAAGATCGATCTCGAGACCGTGAAGAGAATCCTCGCGAAACTCATCGAGGCCGGGGGCGATCAGTCTGATTACAACATCCTGCTGGACGTGAGGCAGGCGGAAAGCGTCATGGAGGACGAGGACCTCGGTCAGATCGTCGAATTTCTGGACCACCACAGGGACGCTTTCCGAAACAAGATCGCCGTGCTGTACAACGCCAGGCGACCGGCGCATGCCAACCTGTTTCTTCAGGCGGCGCGAGGTGCCGGCTTCGATATCAGGTTCTTTACCGACTACGAACAGGCACTCAACTGGCTTCACACGCCCATCTATTACGACATACAGTACGACGGTGAGCTGCCTGAAACGGATCATTGACCCGATGTGCAACATCCCGTTGCCCGGTCGCGTGACCTCCGCTTGCCGTAGCCGTTGCGTGCGCCCCGCCGTCGGCCCGGACTTTGCCCGAGCCGCGGGGACAGCAGGTTGAGCCGCACCGAAAAAGCCGGGGCGCACCTACCCGAGTACCTCACCGAGGGCCTCGTGCTCACGGTGTCGGCGGGACTGCTGGCTTTTGCCCTGCTGTCGGGAAAGGTACTGAGCGGCGGCACCTACCGCTTCGACGAACGCGTGCTGCTCGCGTTGCGCGACCCGGGGGACCCGTCCAACCCCTTCGGGCCGGAATGGCTCGAGATCGTGGTGAGGGACATCTCCGCGCTCGGAGGATTCACCGTACTGACCCTGATCACGCTCGCCGTGTGCGGCTATCTCTGGTTGCGCGGCTCGCCACGCTTTGCGCTGTTCATCCTGATCTCGATCGCCGGCGGGTCACTGCTGAATACCCTGTTGAAGGGGCTGTTCGATCGTCCGCGCCCCGATCTCGTCCCCCACGGAACGCCCGCGGCCCTGAGCAGTTTCCCCAGCGGGCACGCAATGATGTCCACGGTCGTATTTCTGACGCTTGGCGCCCTGCTGGCATTCGCGTCGCAAGACCGCCGCATCAAGGCATACATCCTGGGATGGGCGGTCTCTCTCACCGTTCTCGTCGCCTTCAGCCGTGTCTATCTGGGCGTTCACTGGCCGACCGATGTCATCGCGGGCTGGGTTGCCGGATCGACCTGGGCGCTGATCTGCCTGATGGCGGGTCGCCTTCTTCAGTCCCGGACGCGTCTGCTGGCGGACTAAGGCGATTTCTGTCAAATGACATACCAGCCTGCTTGTCTTTTCGCCCGTCTTCGGCGTTGCGCCAACCGTCACGTAGCTCGCTATGCTCCGGTTGTCGCGCCTTGAATACGAACGAAAATCCGGCGCATTCTGGTATGCCATTTTCCGGCAATCGCCTTACGAGTTCGAGTCGATTACCGTGCCGGAGAGAAATACCCGGTGTAACATTTCAGCTAGCCGCCTGATCGCAATGAGTCCTGGCGATGGGATGTTTGTGCCGGAAGGCGCTGTAAATACGTCCCTGTAAGCTTGCTGCCGGCAATACTTCCTTCACAAACATCCCATCGCCGCCATGACCGGACAAGAAGGCTGAATGGTTAACGCACCGTGACGATACGTGCCCTGCCACCCCAACTCGTCAACCAGATCGCCGCGGGCGAGGTGGTCGAGCGGCCTGCCTCCGTGCTGAAGGAGTTGCTCGAAAACAGCCTTGACGCCGGAGCGCACCGCATCGATATCGAAGTCGAGCAGGGTGGAATACGTCGCCTGCGCGTCACTGACAACGGCAGTGGCATCCCGCCCGGAGAGTTGACCCTGGCCCTCAGCCGTCACGCCACCAGCAAGATCGCCTCGCTCGACGACCTTCAGGCCGTTGCGAGCCTGGGGTTCCGTGGTGAGGCCCTGCCGAGTATCGCCTCGGTCTCCCGTCTGACCCTCACCTCCTGCGCGAAAGGCGAGTTGAACGGCTGGCGGGTGAAAGGCGACGGCGCAGAGCAGTTCGACAGACCGGTCCCCGCGGCGCACCCCGACGGGACTTCCATTGAGGTTCGGGACCTGTTCTACAACGTTCCGGCGCGTCGAAAGTTCCTGCGAACCGAACGCACGGAGTTCGGGCACATGCAGACGCTGGTCAACCGTCTGGCGTTGAGCCGTTTCGATGCGGGTTTTGAGCTGTACCACAATCGCAAGCCCGTGCTGTCCCTCAAGCAGGCGAGCGACCCGCGTGGACGGGAATCGCGCCTGGCTCGGATCTGCGGACAGGCGTTCGCCGACAGCGCCGTCTACATCGAGCACGAGAGTGCGGGGATTCGGCTCAGTGGCTGGATGGGCAAACCCACCTTCTCACGCACCCAGCCGGACCTGCAGCATTTCTACGTCAACGGACGCGCGGTCAGGGACAAGGTGGTGACCCACGCGGTGCGTCAGGCCTACGCGGACGTGCTGTTTCACGGGCGCTACCCGGCCTTCGTCCTCTACCTGGAGATGGCCCCCTCGCTGGTGGACGCCAATGTTCATCCGGCAAAGCACGAGGTGCGCTTCAGGGACACCCGGGGGGTCCACGACTTTCTGTTTCACACCCTGAAGAACGCGATCGCCGCGTTGCGCCCCGCGGAGGCAGCGGGCGTGCCCGCAGCGACCGGGTCCGACAGCGGGGCACCCCGGCACACGGCCGATCCGGTTTCCGCTGTGTCCGGTCACGCCGCAGGCGGTGGCGTGGATTTTAGACAGCGGGGACTGCCGCTGGCGACGGGACGCGTGTCGGAGCCCCCGCCGGCATGGAGGGAACTGGCCGCGGGCGCTGCCGGTGCATCGATCGCGATGGCCGCCGCCGAGGAGGAGGACGCCGGGCCGCCTCCCCTCGGATTCGCACTGGCGCAGCTGCACGGGATCTACATCCTGGCGCAGAACGCCGCGGGCCTGGTCATCGTCGATATGCACGCCGCGCACGAGCGGGTGACCTACGAGCGACTGAAGTTGGACTTTCATGGTGCAGGCATCCGCTCGCAGCCGATGCTGGTTCCCGAGACCGTGTCAGTCAGCCAGAGAGAGGCAGAGACCCTCGAAGGGCATACGGCGGCGTTGTTTCGGGTGGGTCTGGACGTGCACCGTATCGGTCCGCAGACCGTGGTGATTCGCGGTGTACCGGAGATCCTTCAGGGAGGGGACGCGCAGGCCCTGGTTCGGGATGTCCTCTCGGACCTCGTCGAACATGGCCGCAGCTCCCGGGTCGAGGAAGCGGTCGACGGGGTGCTGGCCGGGATGGCGTGCCACGGCTCGGTGCGTGCCAACCGCCGGCTTACCCTGCCGGAGATGAACGCCCTGCTCCGAGACATGGAACGCACCGAGCGTTCCGGCCAGTGCAACCACGGGCGACCCACCTGGACGCAACTCGGGATCGAGGAGCTGGACCGGTTGTTCCTGCGCGGACGCTAGGGGGGCTGGTGCCACGAAATTTGATGGCCCCGGATACACAAACGCTTCCTCCGGCTGTTTTTGTCATGGGGCCGACCGCCAGCGGAAAGACCGAGCTGGCGATCGAACTCGCGGGGCGTTTGCCCTGTGGCATCATCAGCGTCGATTCGGCCATGGTCTACAGGGGCATGGATATCGGCACCGCCAAACCGGCGCCGGATGTCCTGGAGAGGGCCCCGCACCGGCTGATCGACATCGTCGATCCCTCGGATCCGTACTCCGCCGCCCGATTTCGGGACGACGCCCTGCGGGAGATGGCGCAGATATCGGCGGCAGGCTTGATCCCGCTGCTGGTCGGAGGCACCATGCTCTATTTCCGCGCACTTGAACGCGGCCTGAGCCCGTTACCGCAAGCGGATCCGGTCGTCAGGGAGCGGATCCTCGAGGAGGCGCGTGTCACCGGCTGGCCGGCCTTGCACGAGCGCCTGCGTGGACTCGACCCCGTCTCGGCGGCGCGAATCCATCCGAACGATCCGCAGCGGTTGCAAAGGGCCCTGGAGGTCTGCGAGGTGGCCGGGCGCCCGCTCAGTGAGTGTCTCGCCGAGGGACGCAGCGGGGCCTTGCCGTATCGCGTCATCAAGTTCGGTCTCGTCCCCGGGGACCGCGATGCCCTGAGGACACGGATCGCGGACCGGTTCGACGCCATGCTGCGCGCCGGTCTCGTGGAGGAGGTCAGGGCCCTCTACCGTCGCGACGATCTTGGCCCGGACCTCCCCTCATTGCGCGCGGTGGGATACCGGCAGGTGTGGGACTATCTTGCCGGGTTGCGGGATTGCAATATAATGAGGAACCGTGCGATTGTCGCCACCCGGCAACTGGCCAAGCGCCAGATGACCTGGCTGCGATCCGAACCCGACCTCGTCCCGGTGGATGCCGGCACCTCGGCCGCGGAGAAAATTCTGCGGGCCACACGCGTGCGTTTGGGCTACACTTAAGTGACCCAAAGTGGTACAACCTACTGATTTAACTCGGGTGAAATACCCTTGGTAAAACAACAACAGGAGCGAACCAATGGCAAAAGGGCAGACGCTACAAGAACCCTTTCTCAATATGTTGCGCAAGGAGCGCGTGCCCGTTGCGATTTATCTGGTAAACGGGATCAAGCTTCAGGGACAGATCGATTCGTTCGACCAGTTCGTGGTGTTGCTGAAGAACAGTGTCAATCAGATGGTCTACAAGCACGCCATTTCGACCGTTGTGCCCTCACGCAATGTCAAGCTTCCCTACACGGACGAGAAATCCGAAGAGGAGGAGAGTTAGCCCTTGACGTCGAAAGGTCGTTGTTTTGTTTGAACGCCATCGCCGCGGCGAAGACGCCGTGCTGGTTCATATTGAATTCAGTGAAGGACCCGAGAGCGGTGACCCCCGCGAGTTTTTCGATCTGGTCGAATCGGCCGGCGTAACGCGCGTCGCGCTGATCACGGGGTCCCGAAAGGCGCCCGACCCGGGCCGGTTTGTCGGAGCAGGCAAGGCCGCAGAGATTCGTGACGCGGCCCTTTCCTCGAACGCCGACGTGATTATCTTCGACCACTCCCTGACACCCAGTCAGGTCCGGGGGCTCGAGCTTTTCTGCAAGCGGCGTGTCATTGACCGCACGGAACTGATCCTGGATATCTTCGCGCAGCGGGCGCGATCCCACGAAGGCAAACTGCAGGTCGAACTGGCTCAGCTCAGTTATCTTTCGACGCGCCTGGTGCGGGGATGGACCCACCTGGAACGTCAGAAGGGCGGTATCGGTCTGCGTGGTCCGGGCGAGAAGCAGCTCGAGTCCGACCGGCGCCTGATCGGTCAACGCATCAAGCAGATCCGCAAGCGCCTTGACCGGGTGCGCACGCGGCGCGACCAGGGGAGGCAGGCGCGAGGCAAGGCCGATGTGCCCACCGTCGCGCTCGTCGGCTACACCAACGCGGGCAAATCCACCCTGTTCAACCGTGCGACCGGGTCGGACGTCTATGCCGCCGACAAACTCTTTGCAACGCTCGATCCCACGCTTCGCCGTTACGACCTGAAATGGGGCGCCACCGCGGTGCTGGCCGACACGGTGGGGTTCATCCGCAGACTTCCCCACGACCTGGTCGAGTCCTTTCACGCCACGTTGCGGGAGACGCGCGAGGCGGACCTGCTTCTGCATGTCGTGGACGTATCCGATGATCGGGCCGGTGCGTGTATTGCCCAGGTCGATGCGGTCCTGGAAGAAATCGGCGCGGCTGACGTCCCCCGGATCGTGGTTCTCAACAAGATCGACTCGGCCGGGCTGCAACCCCGGGTACAGCGAGACGAGCAGGGGAATGTCACCCGGATCTGGCTCTCGGCACACACCGGAGACGGAATCGGGTTGCTGCACGAGGCCCTGTCCGATCGATTCATGGGGGAGACCGTGCACGGGCTGATCAGGCTCCGACCCGGCGCGGCGCGCCTTCGCGCCCGTCTGTTCGAACTGGGGGCGGTAGTGAGCGAACGGGCGGGAGACGACGGCGGATGGGAACTCGAGATCGCCCTGCCGCGCGCGCGCTACGAAGAGATGTCGCGCCTGGAGGACCTGCCCGGGGAACTCCTGCCCGTCTAAGGCGATTTCTGTCAATTGACATACCATCCTGTTTGTCTTTTCGTCCGTCTCCTGTGTTGCGACAACAGTGACATAGATCGACTATGCGCCTATTGTCGCGCCTTGAAGACGAACGAAAATCCGGCGCATTCTGGTATGTCATTTTCCGGCAATCGCCTAAGCAAATTCTGTGTTGTTTTGATCCCCGTCTCACGAGGCGTTCACAGGCGTTTTTTGACGGCAAACAAGGGTACGTCCCGGCTTTGCGGGACCCTCGGCGGATCCATTGTGGCAGCGCGGGTGAATTTGGGTCGCAACCGGGCTACAATGCCGCGCTCTCGCGTACTGACCAACAGTTCAAGTCGACCCGTACTGGAGATAGTTATGCCCTGGAACGAGCCCGGTGGTGGCAAGGACCCCTGGAGCCAGAAACCCACGAATCAGCAGGGGCCGCCGGACCTTGACGAATTGCTGCGAAAGTTGACCGACCGCTTTGGCGGTCTTTTCGGCGGCAAGTCTGGCGGCAGCGGTGGTAGTGGCAGTAGTGGTGGTAGTGCCGGCAAGGGCATGTCGATCGGCGCCCTGCTGATCGGCGCGGTCGTGCTTGTCGTCTGGCTTGCCTCCGGTATCTACATCGTCGAGCCTGGCGAGGCCGGGGTGGAACTCAGGTTTGGCGCCTTTCATTCCACGACGGGACCGGGTCCGCACTGGCACATTCCCTACCCGGTCGAGACCGTTGAGATCGTCAACGTCACCGAGATCCGCAGTGCGCAGCACAATGCCACCATGCTGACCCAGGACGAGAACATCGTCGATGTGGAACTGGCCGCGCAGTATCTGGTCAACCAGCCGGAAGACTATGTCTTCCAGGTGAGGCTGCCCGACGCCACCCTGCGACAGGTGATGGAGAGCGCGCTTCGCGAAGTCGTGGGCAAGAGCAAGATGGACTACATCCTCGCCGAGGGCCGGGCCGACATCGCGCAGCGGACGATGATGATCATGCAGCAGACGCTCGACAACTATCACACGGGCCTGCAGGTGACGACGGTCAACATGCAGCAGGCGCAGCCGCCGGAACAGGTACAGGACGCGTTCAACGACGCCATCAAGGCGCGGGAGGACGAGGTGCGGTACCGCAACCAGGCCGAGGCCTACGCCAACGGCATTATCCCGCAGGCGCGAGGCGAGGCGGCGCGGGTCGGGCAGGAGGCCGATGCCTACAGGGACCGTGTGGTTGCACAGTCCGAGGGCCGCGCGGCGCGTTTTACCAAACTGCTGACCGAATACACCAAGGCGCCGCAAGTCACGCGCGAACGCCTCTATCTGGACGCTATCGAGTCCGTGATGGCCGATACGAGCAAGGTGATGGTGGACGTCAAGGGCGGAAACAACCTGCTTTATCTTCCACTGGATCGTCTGATGAGCGCGGGCGCCATGGGTAGCGCCGTGGGCGGTGCCCCGAGGGCGGGCGATCCCGCCCAGGGTGCGGTATCGGGAGGATCGAACCGGCCGGGCCGGACAACCCTCAGGGAGGGGCGCTGACCATGAATTTCAAACGATATGGAGTCCTGGCCGTCATCCTGGGCATCGTCCTGCTCCTGTCCGTCTACACGGTGGACCAGCGCGAAAAGGGCCTGCTGCTGAGACTGGGCGAGATCCAGAACGCCAACATCGGTCCGGGTCTCCACTTCAAGATCCCGCTGATCAATAATGTTCTGCTGTTCGATGCGCGGATCCTGACGCTGGACGCTCAACCGGAGAGCTTCCTCACCAGCGAGAAGAAGAACGTGACGGTCGACTTCTTCGTCAAGTGGCGCATCCTCGACACGGCCCAGTACTACCGGTCGACCCGGGGACAGGAGCGAAACGCGATGGCCCGGCTCGCCCAGATCATCAAGGATCGACTGCGCAACGAATTCGGCAAGCGCACCATCCAGCAGGCCGTTTCCGGAGAGCGCGGCGAAATCATGGAAATACTTCAGGACAGCGCCAACACCGTGGCCAGAGATCTCGGTATCGAGGTGGTGGATGTGCGCATCAGCCGAATCGACCTGCCCGACAAGGTCAGCGCATCGGTCTACGAGCGCATGCGCTCCGAGCGTGAGCGGGTTGCCCGGGAATTCAGGGCTCGCGGTATGGAATCCGCAGAGCGTATTCGGGCCACGGCGGACAGGGAACGGACCGTGATCCTGGCTAACGCATACCGCGACTCCGAACTGATTCGGGGTGAGGGTGATGCCAAATCAGCCGAGATCTATGCGGACGCCTACAACGCAAACCCGGAATTCTACTCCTTTACTCGCAGTCTCAACGCCTACACCTCGACGTTCAATGACGCGAGCGACATGCTGGTGCTGGAGCCGGATTCCGACTTTTTCCGTTATTTCAACAGCTTGTCCGGCGGCACGCCTGCCCCCTGAGCGTGCAGGCCCGCTGGTGTTGCCAATGACGCCCCATGTGGGATGACCTGCTCGCGGCGATCGCGCTGATGCTCGTCATCGAGGGCCTGATGCCGTTTCTCAGCCCGAGAATGATGCGCAGCACGATGGAGCAGGTTACCCGTATGCCGGACATCAACCTGCGCATCATCGGACTGGCCAGCATGGTCGGAGGCGCATTGATGCTCTGGTTCGTCAGGTCCTGACGACGAGATGATTCCGGGCGATCGCTGGTTGTTGCCTGCAGGCATCGAGGAGTCGTTACCCCGCCAGGCCGGGCGTCTGGAAACCCTGCGGCGAAAACTTCTCGACCTGTATCACGCCTGGGGCTACGAGCTGGTCCTTACCCCCTTTATCGAGTACCTGGAGTCGCGGGGGGGGGGGCCCCCCCCCCCCCCCCCCCGGCCCGCCCCC
>JAYENI010000294.1:0-4272 GCA_034722015.1 Pseudomonadota bacterium | reverse complement strand
TCTTAATCTTTATTTCGCCAACATTCATGCAAGGAATGCAGCGTCTCTTAACCGCTGGTGCGGAACAAAAACATCATGAAACGACTGCGTCTAAAATGACCTTTTGGGGCTGATTTTCATCAGCCCAGGCTGCGGCCCCCTCTGACCCGATGATCGGCAACCTGATCGGCCAATGCCTGGCGGAGAACAGGACCGTGCTGTTCGTGTCGGAGAAAACGGCGGCGCTGAACGTCGTGTATCGGCGCCTGAAACAGATCGGACTCGGTCCGTTCTGTCTCGAGCTGCATTCCAACCGGGCCCGGAAAGCCGAGGTGCTTCAGCAGCTGGACCAGGCCTGGAGCGAGCGGGCAGGTATCGACCAGGCCTCCTGGGAAGGGGACACGCAGCAGCTCAAGGATGTACGCGATCGACTCAACCGTTTGGTGGCTCACCTTCACGCAGTCCACCCGAACGGTTGGACTGCCTACCGTGCCGCGGGCGAGATCGTTCGTTACAAGGATGTTCCCCTCGTAACGCTATCGTGGCCGACCCATGGACACCATGACAAAGCGGCCTGTCAGGCGCTGGAAACCATCGCCAAACAACTCGATGTTCATCTGCGCGCTATTGAAGACCCGCGCAATCACCCACTCGCGGCGGTGGACCACTCCAGCTGGTCGCCGAGCTGGCAACAAGAGTTCGTCACGGGCGCCGGAGAACTCGAAAACGCCGCGGCCCGACTCTCCGATGCGGTCGCTCGCTATCGGGATACGCTGAAGTGGGACATGGACGGATTCAACAGCCGGCAGCTCCAGGCGTTGAGCGGGCTGCACGCACTCCTGCGTGAGTTGCCAGACCTGCCAATGGGTTTCGTGTTCCAGGCCAACGTCCGCGACACTGCCCGGGACCTCGAGGCCCTGCAGGCCCAGTGTGAGGCGTTTGCCCAAGCGTGGTTGGCCATCGGAACCGATTACGACCGGTCGGTCCTCGACGAGGATGTCGCTGCGCTGAGATCCCGATACCGAGAGGCGAGGACGCGGTGGCCGGTGGCCTGCTGGATCAAGCAGCGTGCCATCCGGAAAGTGCTTGCTTCGCACGTCGTTGGACGCGGCAAAACGGACCACGCAGGGGAAGACCTCGAGGGACTCGAGCGCGCCGCTTCGGCGTGGCGCAAGGTGGAAGGCGATGCGCACTTGCGCCAGGTACTCGGTCGTCACTGGCGGGGTGTCGACTCCGACACCGGACTGCTGCAGCGCATGCTGGACTGGCGGACCGAATGGCAGACCGTACTCGGTGCGTTTGCCGACGATCCGCGTGGTGTCACCATCCTGAGAGACGCGGTCTCGCGCCTGGAGAGCGACGCCGGGGCGTTGTTGTCGGAGCACTCCCCCGTCCTTGTCGCCGGCGCGGCCTATGTTGCCGACCACGAGGCATTCGGGGAGCAACGCCGGCGGGTCGCCAACGGCGCCGGCGTGACGGACGCTGATCTGGTCGACCCGGATCGCGCCGACTATCTGGCGGCCCTGGCGGAGATCATGCGCCACTGGCGCAAGTCGGAAAGAAAACTGCGCGACTGGTGCGCCTGGCGAAGCGTGCGGCGCGAAGCGCTCTCCCGGGGGCTCGAGCCGCTGATCGCGATGTTCGAATACGGCGATCATGGCGGACACACCGGGGAAGTCTTGTTTCGGGTCAACTACGCGCGCTGGTTCCTGGGGAAACTCGTGGACGCCGACGACGTCTTGAGGGAGTTCGTACCCGTCGAACAGGAGCAGCGCATCATTGACTTTCAGGAAATCGACGCACGTTACATGCGTGCGACACGGGAGTACGTGCGGGCGCGGCTCGTCCGGGACATCCCCGACAGGACCTCCATCACCCGGGACTCCGAATGGGCGACACTGAATCGCGAGTTGCAGAAGAAGACCCGTCACAAACCGGTCCGGGAGATCATGGGCAATATGCCCAACGCGCTCACCACGCTGACCCCGTGCGTGATGATGAGCCCGCTCTCCATCGCCCAGTATATGCCGCCGGACTCCGACCCGTTCGATGTCGTGATATTCGACGAGGCATCCCAGATCACGACCTGGGACGCGGTGGGCGCGATCGCTCGCGGCAGACAGGCCGTTATCGTGGGTGATCCCAAACAACTGCCGCCGACCTCGTTCTTCGACAAGCGCGACGACGAGGAGGCGGACGCGGATGTCGACGTGGAAGACATGGAAAGCGTGCTGGACGAGAGCATCTCGGCTAATCTGCCGACCCTGAATCTGCGCTGGCACTACCGCAGCCACTCGGAGAGCCTGATCACGTTCTCCAATCACCGCTACTACAGGGGTCAGCTGGTGACTTTTCCATCCTCGGATACCGACGACCAGGCGGTACGCTACCACCATGTCCCGCGGGGTGTGTACGAAAAAGGGGGTGCGAGGGTAAACCGCGAGGAAGCCGCTGCTGTGGTTCGCGCCATCGTGCGAAAACTGCGCGACCCGGATTTCTCGAACACGGTCGGTGTGGTCACCTTCAATAGCGAACAGCAGTCGCTCATCGAGGACCTGTTCGACAGGGCGCGCGAGGAACACCCCGGGATCGAGCCCTGTTTCGACGAAGACGGGGACGAACCGGTGATCGTCAAGAACCTGGAAAGCGTGCAGGGTGACGAACGCGACGAGATATTCTTCTCGGTTACCTACGGCCCCGATGCGGCGGGCAAGGTGTCGATGAATTTTGGACCGCTCAACCAGGCCGGAGGGCCACGGCGGTTGAATGTGGCGATCACGCGCGCGCGCAAGGCGTTGCATGTCTTCGGCACCCTGAAAGCGGAACACATCGACCTGACGCGCACCGCGGCCGAAGGCGTGCGCGATTTCAAGCATTTCCTGGAGTACGCCGAGCGCGGCTTCAAGGCGCTGGCCGAAGCGACTACCGGTTCACTCGGCGGACACGACTCCCCGTTCGAGGCAGCGGTGGACGATGCGCTCAAACGAAAAGGCTGGCGAACCGTGGCCCAGGTCGGGGTCAGCGATTACCGTATCGATCTGGGGATCGTGCACCCGGACGCGCCGGGACGATATCTGGCGGCGGTGGAATGCGACGGCGCGACGTACCACCGGTCGGCGACCGCCCGGGACCGGGACTTGTTGCGGGAACAGGTGCTGCGAAACCTCGGCTGGGCGGTGCTCCGGGTGTGGTCACTGGACTGGTGGACCGATGCGGAGTCCGCCGCCGACCGGCTCGACCTCCGCCTGAGAGAATTGCTCGAGGAAGAACGGGCCGCCCGTATCGCCGGGGCGGACAAACACCCGGCGGAGCCGGGTGACGACACGGCGTTCGTAGCGGATGACTCGCCGCCTGACGCCACCGCGGTTCACTCGTGCGAACGGCCAGAACCCGCAAACACCGAAAGTTCGTCCGACGATGGCGCGCCTGTGGTGACACGCGTTGCCAAGTATACGCGGGGCACAACGAACCAGCGGGATGAACCGCCCGAAACTAGCAACCGCCTGGCGAGCGATCTGGACGCGGAACGGTTCACCGACCCTGACTATCGCCCGATCCTGACCGAGCTGATTGCGCGATCGGTTGACACCGAAGGACCGCTCCGACTCGATGTCGTCGTCCGCACCCTGGCGCGGGCCCACGGGATTGGCCGCGCCGGTGCGCGAATCCGGAACGCCGTCCTCAAGGCGTTGCCACGGGAGCTGCCGACAACGCGGGAAGGCACGCAACTGTTTCTGTGGCCGAAAGGGGTGGAACCGGATACCTGGTCGCACTGCCGCCAACTCCCGGCGGGCGAAACGAACCGAATCGAAGAAATCCCGTTGCAGGAGTTGCGCGTTCTGGTGGCGGAACTGCCGTCGCAGGGCATGAATCGGAGCGAGAAGATCACGCACATGGCGCACAGGCTCGGTATCCGTCGGGTCGGAAAAAACGTACGAGAACGCCTGGAGAAGTCGCTTGGCGAATAGTGGACACGCCTCCTTGCATACCGTGGTGGCGGTCAGAATGTTCGGGAACAAGGCGCAAATTGCAGGTAATAGCAGGCTATTTCCAGGATTTGGTAACGCCGTTCCTGGACAATCTGGCCAGGGAGACTCGATCAATCAGATTTCAGTTATCTTGCGAACTACGAGTTCCTAACCCGGCGGAGCCGGAACCAAAATTTGTCGGTCACCTATCCTCTATCTTGAGTCGCAAGAACAATGGATAGCCACCATGAATCCTTTCATCGAGCGTTATCAGGGCAAGATCGCTGGCGTACTTTCCTGCTTTGATCGCGTCATCATCACCGGA
>JAYENI010000293.1:0-18946 GCA_034722015.1 Pseudomonadota bacterium | reverse complement strand
ATGCAGCAACCCCTCACTGCTCGCGGAATCGACGAACCGGGAATCTTCGGCAAGTTTATCCGCGAGCGAGCCCGTATCGCCACCCTCGGCAAGTGCCGACAGCTCGTCGCCGGCAGGCTGTCCCGGTTCGAACAGATCCAGACCCGACGAGTGGCTGACGACCAGGATCGGGGTGAATATCGTACCGCGGGTTACATTGGTGACGGTGACCTCCAACTCGGCTGCCGAGACAGATGCAGCGCCGACCATCGAGACCAGACCCAGACCGATCAGTTTGCTTTTCACGTGAACTCTCCTGCGACTTGATGTGTGTCCGACTGCGACATGCGCCAGACTCGGGTGTGAGTCTGGCGTACCGATCTCACAGGGAATTCACGGAGATCTCACTTTTTTATCACAAGATCGCGGTATCGAGCGTCAAGAGGGAATATTCCCGGGAACCCCGCGTACGCACCGAAGCGTCGATGGGATTACCGGCGCGCAGCGGGGTGGTTTCTGACGATTGTCGGGTTACGCTGCGCTAACCCGACCTACCGATGAAGTCACTCAGGAGGTGGGCACCGCAGGCAGGTCGAAAGCAAATACGGAACCGATTCCCGCCTCACTGTGCACGGACAGTTTTCCGCCGTGGAGATCGACGATGCGTTGTGCGATCGCGAGGCCCAGTCCCGCCCCGCCGTTTCGATTGCCCCGGTTGGCGCTGCGATAGAACCGTTCGAACACGTGCGGGAGGTCCTTTCCCGAGATCCCGTCGCCGGTGTCTGCGACCGCCACGACACACCCGCGCGCGTCCGGGCCGACCGACAGCCTGATGCACCCTTGTTCGGGCGTGTGCTGCAGGGCGTTTTCCAGCAAATTGTTCAGTACCCGCTCGATCATCCCGATATCGCCGTTGACGAACGGCGCGTCGGGCGTGATGTCGACCTCGATATCGATGCCCTTCTGCCTGGCCCGCAGCTGAAACTTGAGCATCACGTCCTGAACCAGCTCGGCCGGGGAAAACGGTTCCCGTTCCGGGGTGAGTTCCCGCGCGTCCAGCTTGGCCAGTTCGAACAACTCGAGGATGAGGCGGCTCAGGCGTTCCGCGCTTCTGGATGCGGTTTCCAGGCAGGCCCGACGCTCGGCGGGGCCGATGCTGTCCTCTTTCATCAACAGGGTTTCCAGATAGCCGCGCAACGAGGCCAGCGGCGTACGCAGGTCGTGGGACACGTTGGCCACCAGTTCGCGCCGCAGGCGGTCCGACTCCCTCAAACTGTTCATCTGGCTGTGTATCCGACCGGCCATGGCGGCGAACGTCACCTCCATCTGCTCGATCTCGTCCACGGGCGTCGAGCTCGACGGGGCGATCCGGACAGGGCGCGAGAAATCGCTGCCGCGGAAGGCGTCCATCGCCCGGCCCAGGCGGCGCAGGCGCCGGGTGAGGAGAAAGACGATCGCCAGCCCCGCCACGGTCGCGAACAACACACCCAGGAGCAGCGCAACGGCGCTCCAGCGCAGGATGTAGCTCTGCGCCAGGAGGTCGGCGATGTCATCCGCCTGCTCGCTGCCGACGATGGCATAGACATATCCCCGGACGTGGCCGTCCTCTTCCAGTGGCGCGACCGAAAAGGTCTTGCGCCCGTCGGGGTCGCGCGGATCATCGCCCATGACCGGCAACTGCTCCGGGTGCCCGATCAGGGTCAGCAGGGGACCAAGCCCGACGCGTTCACGTTGCACCGCTCCGGGTGCGGCGGACCAGGCCAGGATGCGCCCTTCGTCATCGAGCAGGTAGAACTCCACACTGGGATTGATCACCATCAGGTTATGAAAAAGGAGCGCCAGGCTCTCGCGGTCCACCGTCGACCCCTTCAGAAGGGCATGATCGTCGGCGATGTGCGCGGCGAGATCGAGATTCAGGCGCTGTGCGACCTCCTGCTGATACAGCTGGGCCGAATACAGCCCCAGGCCCAGCGAAACGGCACCAATCAAGGTGAATAGCAGGAACAGGACCAGCGACAGCCTGGCGAACAGGGTACGGAACATTCTGCGCGCTATCTCTCGGCGAACTTGTAGCCCACACCCCAGACCGTCAGGATGTACCGGGCGTCGTGCGGGTTCGGTTCGATCTTCTTTCGCAACCGGTTGATGTGCGAATTGACCGTGTGCTCGTAACCGTCGTGCCCGTAACCCCAGACACGGTCGAGAAGCTGCGTGCGGCTGAAAACGTGGCCGGGATGGCTGGCGAAGAAATGGAGCAGATCAAACTCGCGCGCCGTGAGCTCCCTGGGCTCACCATCGACGGTCACCCTCCGCCGGTCGATCGAGATACTGATCCCGTTGATGTCCAGAGGGCGCGAGGACAGTGCCGAATCACCCGTGGGACCTGACCCTGCCCGCCTCAGGATTGCCTTGACGCGGGCAACCAGTTCCTGGACGTAGAACGGCTTGGTCAGGTAGTCGTCGGCGCCCAGTTCCAGACCCAGCACCCGGTCGATCCCGGTCGACCTGGCGGTGAGCATCAGGATGGGAACCTGTCGCTGCGAAGCGCGCAGGCGGCGGCAGATATCCAGCCCGTGCATGCCGGGGAGCATCAGGTCGAGGATGACCAGGGCATGCTCGCCGTGCAGCGCCTCCTCCAGCCCGGTCTCTCCGTCCTGCACGCGGTCCACGTCGAACGCCTGGTCGCGCAGATGCAGTTCCACCAGATTCCCGATATCGGGATCGTCTTCTATCACAAGGATTCGGGTCGTCATGGTCGCAACGTCGATTGTCCCCGGGCGGGATGATCAAGGGGAAAAGGCGCCCGGGTATCACGGTGGTCTCACGAACCGCGATCCAAAGCACAACTGTGTGACCGGACTACCGACAGGGATCATTCATCGGCCGACTCGATGCGCTGCCATGAGCTCTCGTTGCGGACGACCTCGTGCCTGGCCCAACGGGCAAAGTCCGCCCGCGTGGAGACACCCGAGGTGCGGCGACCCTGACCCGCGACGATCTTGAAGATGACGGAATCCTTATCCGGATCGACGTGCGGTGACTCGTCCACGACGCAGCGAATCTGCCAGTCGTCGCCGTATTCCCCGTTACTGTAGTAGCGTCCCAGACCGATCTCTGCGGGATTCAGGTGACGGGTTTGCATTCGTCGCGTAGCCATATCGTAGATCCGCAGCAGATCATGTTCGTTGACGTCGATAAACGAGTCGATCTGGCTCAGCGCGTAGACGAGATCGCCGTGCGAGATGCTTTCCGCCGTCTCTCCCGAGACTACTACCGCTTCTGCCTGCTCGCGTGGCGGTTTCAGCGCGGCCGGGTATCGACGCCACCGCCACGGATAGTTGAATACCACGGCCGTCGCGAGGATCACGGCGACGTTCAGCGCCACCGGCGCGAGGACGAATCCGTAGCCCAAACCATGAATCCCGGGACCGCCGACCACGGCCACCAGTGCGGTCGCCCCACCCGGGGGATGGATGCAGCGCAGGTAATGCATCGCGCCAATGGCGAGCCCCACGGCCATGGCGGCGGCAACGAAGGGGTCGGGTACGAATCGCGCGCAGCTCACCCCGATCAGGGCCGAGACCAGGTGCCCCCCGGCGACGGGCCAGGGTTGCGACAGCGGTCCGTGCGGCACGGCGAACAGCAGCACTGCCGAGGCGCCCATCGAGGCCACGATCAACGCTGCATCTTGCTCGCCGACGAATCGCCGGCTGACCAGTAACACCAGCAGGATCCCCACGAAGCCGCCGGCGGTCGAAACCAGTCGTTCGATGTGGCTGACCGGCGATCCTTCGATCCCGAGCATCTCGCGCAGTGCTCCCCAACGCGCCTCGACTGCGTTTCTCATAGCGTCACGACTCCAACTATCGGTTCACACGTTCGCTGGTACTTTTCAAATACCCCGTACGTCGGCCTCCCGACGACCGGGAGCATCGGCTCCGGGAGCCGTGTCATTATCTCGTAACTCCCTGATAAACGTCCGGGAACGACGTGCGTCCCGGGCGCGGAAATAATCTCGCCATCATACGCGGATGACAAACCGTGCCGACTGGCGCACCCGCTTCATTTAAGATACCCGTTCGGGGTCCGTCGTAGCGGATGCGATTCGACGAACCCGCGGCACCCTCCAGAACAAGAAGGACTGCGTATGGCAGGTTCATCAAAAATGGTCATCTACGCCGCGCTCACCGGCAACAGCCTCATCGCGATCACCAAGTTCGCCGCCGCCGCCTACACGGGCAGTTCGGCGATGCTCTCGGAAGGTATCCACTCGGTGGTCGACACCGGCAATCAGGTGCTGCTGCTCTTTGGTCTAAGGCAGGCGAAAAAACCGCCGAGCGAGGAGTTCCCCTTCGGGCACGGCAAGGAGATCTATTTCTGGAGTTTCGTGGTGGCAATCATGATTTTCGCCGTCGGCGCGGGTGCATCCGCCTATGAAGGCATCAAGCACATCCTTCACCCGGCGCCCATCGCCACATAGCCCGCTATGCTCCAGTCTGCACGCCTTGAAGACGAACGAAAATCCGGCGCATTCCGGTATGCCATTTTCCGGCTATCGCCTGATGACAGGTTCGTCGTGCTGTGTGCGTCATTGTCGTTCCCGGGAGAGCTGAGCAACCGGGCAATCTATTCGAGCGGAGATCCATTATGAAGATTGGCGTTTTGGGAACGGGCGACGTGGGGCGTTCACTTGCCGCGGGGCTGGCCGCGCGCGGGCACGAGGTCATGATCGGCAGCCGGGACCCGACCGTCGGGAGAGTCCAGGACTGGCTGCGGGAGACCGGTATGGGCGTTCAGGCCGGCACCTTCGCCGAGGCGGCGGCGCACGGTGAGGTCCTGGTGCTGTCGGTAAACTGGGGACACGCCAGGGAGGTGATCGAGCTTGCAGGGCGCGCGAACATCGGCGGCAAGGTCCTGATCGACACCAGCAACCCCCTGCGTTTCGAGGCGGAAGGGGAGCTTCCGGTGCTGGACGTGTCAGGCGACGACTCCGCCGGAGAACGGATCCAGCGCTGGCTACCGGACGCCCGGGTCGTCAAGGCCTTCAACATCGTCAACGCAGTACACATGGTCGATCCGGATTTCCCGCAAGGCGGTCCCGACATGTTCATCTGCGGCAACGACGATGAGGCCAAATACGTCGTCGCCGACCTCATCTCATCCCTTGGCTGGCCCCCTGCCATCGATCTCGGCGACATCCGCATGTCCCGCTACCTGGAACCCCTGGCCATGGTCTGGATCGTTCACTTCTTCCGCAACGGCTTCGACGTCAACCACGCCTTCAAGCTGCTGCGCAAGTGAGGGTACCGATTCATCACAAACCGGAAACCATCACCGCGAATCAGGGAAAGGAGCGCAGTTTACCCTGACGCTCACGAGACTGTACTCCGCCAGGCCAAAAACTGTTCTGGGCGACCGGGAAGCCGCGGCCATCCCGGCCACGGTTCCCTACAGGATCCGGTGTACCCCTCCGCCCGTCAATTTTTCTTCTTGGACGAAATGTCCTTGAGAATCACCCCGGAGATCGGATCCTGAATCCGCAAGGTCGCGACGTGATTTCGATCAACCGCCAGTACGCCAAATTCCGCGATCGAATCACCGTTCAGGTCAGGTACCATCGTCAGTCCTATCGGTGTCCATTCAGAATCGAAGATTTCGCGAGAACTCAGGATTTCCGCCGAAACCGGGTCCACGATGCTCACCACCACGCTGTGGGTGTCGAGGTTCACGGCGAGCACAGCCAATTCCGGCACGGCGTCGGAGTTCAGGTCCCCGACATTGGCGATCCCTATGGGGTCGAAGTTCTCCTTCAGAACCGGGATCGCTTTTATGTCTGCACCGGTTTCGCCGTCCTTGATAACTGCATGTGTGGATAACGGCGCGTTGCGTTCTTGAATCAGTGCGACAACCTCGCCCTTTCCATTGGAGTTGATATCGGGCAAATACGTCACGCCGCTGTAACGTCCCGGCCGATCCAGTGAAGGACAAACGCCAGCGCTGCACTGATATTCCAAACGATAGTTTAACTCCCCATCATTGAGTCTCTCGGAGACGGCGATCGTGTACTCTCCGGATTGGTCCAACTGGATATCATAGCGAACCCCGAAACTCGCACATCTCGAGCGCAACTGCGTGCCATCCGGCCCGAACAGCTTGGCGCAAGGGGTGCCCGCCTCGTCCGTCTGTCGTGTAACCTGAATGCTGGCGGTATCCCCTGCCTGCCCTTGAAAGGAAAAGAGGTCGATATCTCCGTTGGGCGCGATCATGTCGCTCACGATCACTCCTGGATTTACGGCCGTGCTTGTAGGCGATGTCGGCGCCACACGGTCCAGGACAAGAATATACCCAAGAGTCCCGTCGTTGAGCCTCTCGGAAACGATCATCGCGTGCTTACCGGATTGGTCCAACCGGACGTGATGTTGAACCCCGAAGCTCGCACATCGCGAGCGCATTTGAGTACCATCCGGCCTGAGCAGCCGGACGCAAGGGGTGCCTTTTTCGTCCGTCTGACGAGCCGCCTGAACCAGGATGTGCTCGCCCGAGGTCCCCATGAATCGGAAGACGTCAGTCTCCCCGACGACTTCGATTTTACAGGTGATCAAATCTCCATATTGAACAGGCGCATTGCCGGGATCGGCCGCGCAGGGTCGCCCCTCCACAGCAGCCTGGGCGTGACCGAGCGGAAAGACAAGCATTGAAGCCAGCAATCCCTTGGCCATCCATCGTCGAGATCTCTTGGAACAGCACTCTGCATACGATGTTGGGATGCGTTTGCCAACGTTCATGTGACCCCCCTGTGATTTCCTCACTGTACAAGCAAATTGAGAGACACCTCCGCTGCTTACAGAGGCATAAACCAGGCGAGCAACCCTCTCGCTTATACAAAGAACCTAGACGAGCATTTCCCTTTGTTCCATAGGTACGATTACCTACCTCCCGATTCCAGCCCCGGCGCCTTGGCTTACGGAAGGTTTCGAAATCCCCGACAGCGAATGACGACGGGAATCGGATCGCCCGGAAACGGCAGGACGACCCGAATCAATCCTGTTCAGGATTGATTCCGCGCGCATCCCGCGGTATGGCGCCATCCATCCGGGCGCCCTCGAAGTTTGCCGCGGCAAGATTGGCGTTCGACAGGTTCGCGTTCGACAGATCGGCGCCGGTGAAGTCCGCGCCGTACAGGTTGGCGCGAATGAATACGGCGCCGCGCAGGTCGGATTCGCGAAACCGGGCCGATTTCAGGTTTGCATGTTCGAAGAAGGTGCGCCGCAGGTCCATTCCGGAAAAATCCAGCTCCGTGAGATTGCCGCTGACGGTGGCCTCCCTCAGATTCGCGCCGGCGAGCCTGGCCCCCTGCATCTTGACGCCCTTCATGCCGGCCCGCGAGAGGTCCGCGCCGCTCAGGTCCGCATCCCGCAAATCTGCCTTGTCCAGCCGCGCACCGGCGAGGGTCGCTCGGGAGAGTTTCGCCCCGGACAGGTCGGCGCCCGACAGGTCGGCTTCGGACAACGCCACACCGGTCAGATCGATACCGGAGAGTCTGGCCTTGCGCAGGTCCGCGCCACGCATCGACGCGCCGTCCATCCGTGAGACACCCGCCATTTTCTGGTTGCGCAGGTCGGCATCATCGAGAACGATGCCGTGAAGGTCCGCTCCTTCCAGTATGGCGTTACGAAGTTTTACCCCGGACAGATTCGCCCCGCTCGCCAGCGCCCCGCTCAGGTCCGCGCCTTCGAGGTTGGCGTCGGTCAGGCTTGCATTCTTCAGGTTGGCCCGCGCCAGCGTCGCGCCCCTCAATCTGGCATCGTTCCAGCGAACGTCTTCCAGGTTTGCCCCCGTCAGGTTCGCCTTTCCCATGCTGGCGCCGTCGAGCACGGCGCCGCGCAGATCGGCGCCCTCCAGATTCGCGCGATAGAGCACCACACCGCCCAGCTTGGCGTCTCTCAGATCGGCACCCGCCAGATCGGCGCCGTTCAGATTGACTCCGGAGAGGTCCGCTCCCCGCAGATCGCAACCGGGACACGCCCCGGTTGCCTCCAGCCGGGAAACGCCGTCGTTGTCGACAGCGAATGCCGGAGCCATGACAAGCCCGGAAGCAAGCGTACCCGCGATCAGTAAACCACCGATCAGATGTCTCACATTTATCTCCGCGTTGCGACCGCACTCGCGGCCTTCAGGTAACTTCAGCGCATGTCTGAATTCGTTCGGCCTACACGTCCGGACGAAAATTTTTGGCATCCCCCCGGCATCCGTTCATGCTTCATCCAGACTACGCGCGCCTTCCTCCTTCCCCATTGAGGGGGAAGGCCGGGATGGGGGTGGGCATTCGGGATGGCTCGGTGCCGAACGATGGTATCGCCCCCCCTCCCAACCTCCCCCCTGCCAGGGGGGAGGGGTTGACTGCGCCAGTGTAGCCCGATGGAACGGCAGCGTAATCCGTGGGTCGCCCGATCATCACGATCGCCTTGCCGTTCTCGCCCGCAGGGCCGCATCCAGGGCCTTCCGCGCCCATGCATGTAGTTGTTCGGGATTTTCCATGATGTCTGCCGGAACCGGGTAGTAGTTCATGGTGGCGCTGCGGCCGTTCTTCATCACGTAGGTAAACGGCCCGAGACCCAGCCGCTCGAAGTCGCCGCGGTTGCGGTCGTCGACCTTGAGATAGAGTTCATCCTCGGCGAGGATGGCGAAGAAGAGTTCGTCGCAATAGATTCCCGCACCCCCGAACATGCGCTTGACGCGCAGGGGCCCGAGTCCCGCGAGCTGGTCCAGCACCCAGGTGATGTATTCGTCACTCACGCCCATGAAATTTCCCCGGACTCAATGACCTGAACCCCGCAGCGCCTTGCGCAGGGTCCCGAAACGCTTGCGATACTGCGCGGGCGTCAGGCCCACCTTGCGGCGGAACAGGCGCCCGAAGAAACTGGCATCCTCGTACCCCACCTCGTTGGCGATGCCCTCGACGGGCAGATCACTCGCCTCCAGCATCTGTTTCGCCTCTTCCAGACGCAGGGTGTGCACGTACTCCATGGGTGACAGGCCCGTCGCCCTGACGAAACGCCGCTTGAAGGTCCGATCGGCGAGTCCGCTGCGCTCGACCATGGCGGCCACCGGGGATTCCTGATCGTATTGCTCGGCCACCCAGGCCTGGCACCCGGCGATCACGCCGTCGTCGACCTGTCGCGCCAGGGTCAGGGCCGCGAAGGGCTGCTGGCCGATGTCGTGCCAGTCGATGAGGTTCACCCGGGCCACGCGCATCGCCGCCTCGACCCCGGCGAAGCGCGCGATCAGGAACAGCGCCACGTCCATCCAGCTTGTGCCGCCACCGGCCATGACGATGCGCTGGGCCTCCCCGCTGACCACCAGCGCCCGGTTGGGATGCATGCGAATCGCGGGGTAGCGTGATCTCAGGGACTCGATGTATCCCCAGTGAGTCGTCGCGTCCTGACCGTTCAGCAGGCCCGCCTCGGCCACCAGCAAGGCCCCCGAGCACGCCGTGGCGAGGGTCGCTCCAGCCGCATAATGACGCTTGATCCACGCCGTCTCCGACGCATAGCAACCCCTCGGGTCCGCATTGGGATCGACCAGCAGCTCGGGGATGCAGATCAGGTCCGGCGCCGGGCTGTCGTCGAGCGCGTAGTCCGGCTCGATCCAGACGCCGTTGCCGGCCTGAAAGCGCCGGCCATCGGTGGACACGGTAAAGGGTTCGAACCGGGACGGTCCCGGTTCCCCATCGACGAGTAACTCCCAGTCCCTGCCCGAAGAGGCAAACAGGTCGTACATGCCGTAGACCGTGGAGGGCGTCGCCCCCGGGAGCACGAGAATTGCGACGTGGATCCGGGTATCGGAATCAGGCATGGCAGAATCGACCGTTTTTTGACTTTTCAGACTTTAGCACCCGGGACGGTCCTGCAGTAGCCTGATCCCGACGGTGGAGAGGAACCGCTGTCGGCCCTCAACCCAGCCCCGGAGGAAATTGACGATGCCTACACCCATAGAGATTCTGCTCGATCCCGTGTCCCTGATCGCCCTGGCGATGTACGGCGCCCTGATGACGATCGAATGGCTCGCGCCCGGTCGAAGACTACCGGAGGTCCGGCACTGGAGACTGAGAGGCCTCACCGCATTCGCCGGGTTCTTTTACCTCTCGACCTACCTGCCCCTGCTGTGGGACCAGCACCTCGCCCGTTTTCAGTTGTTCGACCTGAGCGGTCTCGGAACCGTCGGGGGCGTCATGACCGGTTTGCTCGTATACGAACTGGGCGCCTACTGGTGGCACCGCGCGATGCACGGTTCGAACGCGCTGTGGCTCGGGCTTCATCAAATGCACCACAGCGCGGAACGCCTGGATACCTTCGGGGCCTTCTGGTTCAGTCCGCTGGACATGATCGGCTGGACGCTTCTCGGCAGCCTGTGCCTGGTCCTCGTGGTGGGCGTCACGCCACAGGTGGCGACGATTCTCCTGCTCGCCATTACGTTTCTCGCCATATTCCAGCACGCCAACATCCGCACGCCGCGCTGGCTGGGCTACCTGATCCAGCGTCCGGAGAGTCACACGATCCACCACGGCAAGGGGCTCCACCGATACAACTACTCGGACCTGCCGGTGTTCGACATGCTGTTCGGCACGTTTCGCAACCCGCGCGGCTTCGAGGGGGAAACCGGCTTCTACCCGGGCGCCTCGGAGCGCGTCGCGGACATGCTCCTGTTCAGGGACCTGAACAGGACGTCGAATGAAGACGAATCCATTGCCGTCGCGAACCGGGCGGCCATCACCCAATCCGGAGTCACGCCGTCATGACACACACGCTTCCACATGATACCGACAAGCTGTTTCTGACCGACGGAGGACTGGAAACCACCCTGGTGTTTCACGATCGACTGGACCTACCCTGCTTCGCGGCCTTCGATCTGCTGAAGGACGACGCGGGCACGGCCCATTTGCGCGAGTACTATCAGCGATATCTCGATCTCGCGCTAGGGCACGGGCTCGGTTTCGTTCTCGAAAGCGCGACCTGGCGTGCGAGTGCGGACTGGGGACAGAGACTTGGCTACACCGAAGCCGCACTGGCCCGCGCCAATCACCGCGCCATCGAGTTGCTGCACCAGTTGCACGAACGGAACCGGTCGAGCGAGACGCCCATGGTGATCAGCGGCAACATCGGTCCGCGCGGCGACGGTTATGTCCCCGGTCAGACCACGAGCCCGGACGAGGCGGCCGACTATCACCTATCACAAATCCACGACCTGGTGGAGAACGGGGCCGACACGATCACCGCGCTCACCCTGCCCGCCACCGGGGAAGCCATCGGCATGGTTCGGGCCGCGCAATCCGTCGGTATCCCGATCGTCATCTCCTTCACGGTCGAGACCGACGGCCGCCTCCCCGATGGACGGACCTTGCGCAGCGCGATCGAGTCCGTCGACGCGGCGACGCACAACGGACCGGCGTACTACATGATCAACTGCGCCCACCCCACGCATTTCGACCACGCGCTCGCCGGCAGTGAGACCTGGCTGGCGCGCATCCGGGGTGTGCGGGCCAATGCCTCGTGCAAGAGCCACGCGGAACTGGATGAATCAGACACGCTGGACGACGGTGACCCGGACGAACTCGGACTGCAGTACCGCGCGCTGCGTGACCGCTTGCCGAACCTCACCGTGCTGGGGGGATGCTGCGGTACGGACCACCGTCATGTGGCGGCCATTGCGAGGACATGCTCCCCGTAGCGCAGGGAGGGTAGGATCCCGCCCTCCAGTTCCGCCTCGTCAGCGCTCGGGCAGTGTGAGCGGCGGAGCGAGGTAACGTTCCAATGCCATTTGGCGTCATTCCCGCGAAGGCGGGAATCCAGTCAAACAGATTCGACTACCGAATCATGGATTTCCTGTTATCCGCAGGCTGGATTCCCGCCTGCGCGGGAATGACGGAGGGGGAACGGGACCACGGTGGGGGAGCAAGACTCGACGTGTGGCGGGGATTTCGCGCATCTATAGGGGCAGCGCGATGGTGGCTCTGTCGGCGCCGGCTGGATTCCCGCCTGCGCGGGAATGACGTAGGAGGCGCGGGAATGACGGTAGGGACGTCGGGACAATGGTGTAGACGCAGGAATGGCGGTGGAGTTGCGGGAATGACGGTGGAGCCTGGGGAATGATGATGGCGATTGAACTCACCACGCTACGTTCCCGGTTTCAATACCCCTTGTGGTGTCTCTTGGATGAAACTTGGCCCCGAATGCCATTTGGCGTCATTCCCGCGAAGGCGGGAATCCAGTCAAACAGATTCGACTACCGAATCATGGATTTCCTGTCATATCCTCAAAATCATACGGCAATACATGGTCGGCAGTGATGCATGTCGAAGGCACAAGGCAGATGTAGGTGGACCGATATGAAACAACCGGCTGTCTACATCCTGGCAAGCAAGCGCAATGGTACGCTGTACACGGGCGTCACCAGCAACCTGCCTCGGCGGATCCATGAACACAAGAATGGCCTGGTTGATGGATTTACGAAGAAATATCAGATTCACCGTCTGGTCTACTACGAGCAATGCGAGGACATGACTTCAGCGATTACCAGAGAGAAACAGATCAAGAAGTGGAATAGGAGCTGGAAATTGCGTTTGATTGAAAAACGTAACCCGGAGTGGAAGGATCTCTTTGAGGGGTTGCTGTGATTGCCGGGATCCCTGTTATTTCCGCGATTGCCGGTATTTCACGCAGGGGTAGGAGCAGCGCGGTGGTGTATTGGGCCAGCGCCGGCTGGATTCCCGCCTGCGCGGGAATGACGAAGGAGGCGCGGGATTGAAGGTGGAATAGCGGGATTGAAGGTGGAATAGCGGGATTGAAGGTGGGGTAGCGAGAATGAGGGTGGGGTAGCGGGAATGATCCGAGAAAGTCGCTCAGGCAAGCGTTACGCGATTCCGGGCGGAATGTGGACGATTGATTTTTTTGTCGATAGTGCGAATCGACTCGCCGGTCTCTATGGCCGCCCCGCAGATCTACGCGACTTCAAACCGTGTCCAGTTCCCGCCCCGTCGGCGGGGGGCGTCACCTTTACCGGTTCACCGTTGTCCCGGCACTCGAACACCTGCAACGCCCTGAGCCGGCTGGTGGGCGTCCCGGCGCCTGAGTAGTCGATACCGATGTGTCGGGTAAATTTCATCATGGATCCGGAATGAACCTATCTTTTCCTGTCGGCGGGGATATCCGTTGGCTACACCGAACCCCGGGGAATCTGCTGTCGCAGGGGTCGGAGTGTATTCGGAGCAATGGGTAGCGTTTCTTCCGTACCTGTTAGACCGATTTGACTCCGCCCCTGTGCGGACAATAATGGATTTTTACGACCACCCGAATTGAGAGCCTCTGGAGTTGAGCATGTTAAATATACACATCGACGACCCGGAGCTTGAAGAATGCATCAAGCAGACCTTTGGCGAGGATACCCGTTCTATCGCCAGAGCATTTTCGAAGTTCATTCGACAGCAGAGGATCAAGCAGGATATCGGTGTCTCTATCGAGCAACTGGACACCGGCGGATCCGCAGCTCTTGGCGATGTAATGAGGGACATCCGCGCCAGGTATGAGTAAAACTATTGTTTTCTCTCCGCGTGCCCGTCAGCGCATGGAAGAAATTGCTGATTACCTCTACCAGCAACAGCTCTCCAAAAAATTTGTATTGGAATATCTGAACAAATTCAAAACCTGGCTGAATACACTGCTAGGCCAGTTCCCGGAATCCGGCGCGCCGATGCCCGAATACGGGGATGGCATACGGCGCGTGGTTTACCACCGATACAACAGCCGTAGCCCGGATGTAGCCATGCGAAATCCGGGATTCAATCCAGGGCCCTTTCTCGGCATCACCCCGGATTTCGCTCACGCCACATCCAGACTTCCAGGGTGGCTGATGATGATCCGACCGCCCGGGATTCGGTTTACCGGCGTGACCATCTGAATCACACGATCTACGCCGATGACTTTCGAAGCCTCGTTTCCAGCTTCTCGTAGTCGCCCAGATGGGCGCGCATCAGGCTTTTCCAGAGTTTTCCGTGGTTGGGGACGAAGAAATGCAGCAGCTCGTGGACGATGACGTAGTCCCAGAGGTCCCGATCGAGGACCAGGAGTTCGGTGTTGAAGTTCAGATATCCATTGGTCGAACAGGAAGCCCATTTGTTTCGCATGGGGCGCACCCCGAGCCACACGACATCCACTTCGAGCCTCTCCGCCCAGTCACGGACACGGGTCTTAAAATCGCGTTTTCGGTCCGGGGGGTTCGTCACGCTAGATCCGGTCCGCTTTTTCCAGCAAGGTGAAAAGCACGTCCACGATTGAGGTGACCCGCTCCAGGTCTTCGGTTCCCGAGTAGATCGCGAAGGTCACCTTCTTGCGAAGTTCGCGCAATGAATTCTCGCTCTGTTTCCAGTTGGGATACTCGACAAAGGCCTCCCGGATCCTCCGGCTCACGTCGTCGGCGTTCTCGATCTTCGCGTCGAGCAGCGTTCGATAAACGAACCAGGTCAAGCCGTCGAATCCCTTCTCAGCCTGCGCCTTCTTTCGTGCCTCGTTGCCCTCGATTTCCTTCAGGAGCGCTTCCAGCGCCTCGGCGGTGCTGGTCTGGCGGTTCTCGAACCCCTCCTGCACGACCCGCGCGCGTTCGGCCATCGCAATAAGGCAGGGATCGTCACTCTCGTCCTCGGCGATCTTCTCGATACTCCTGACCAGGTTGATGACCTTGTTGCCGTCGCCGCCCTCCTTCGCAACGATATACTTCACCGTCTCTTCATTGATCTCGACCACCTCGGATACGGGCTGGATATAGTCCGTCCCGACGTTTTGCCTCACCAGTTCACCGGTCTTCTTCTGGAACGCGCGGTCAACCTGGACGCGCTTTGCATAGGCCTTGCGCACCACGGCGTAGATGGCCGAGAGCGTGCCATAGTCCTCGATGTACGGTCGCAGAAAAGCGTCCGGGGAGATGATCTCGTAGAGCATCTCGATTTCCTTGTACTCCTTGAAGAAGGCCTTGCGCCGCTCCGGGTCGCGAAAATGCTCGATGAGGGTGTCGACGTCCCTGTCGTCGAAGTTCCGCTCGATGAGGCCCAGGTATTTCGGGGTTTCCTGCGCCATCTTGTCGCGGAACAGCACCTTGAGAAGCTTCAGGTCCTTGACGATGGCGTTGACCTCCTCGCTGTCGAACGCCAGCGCCTTTTCCAGCTTGTCGAAGATGCCGACGAAATCGAGCACGAAGCCGTGCGGCTTCACCATCTCCGCCGCCTCGTTCTCGTAGGGGCGGTTCACCCGCGCGATGGCCTGCAGCAGGGTGTGGTCGCGCATCGGCTTGTCGAGATACATTGCATAGAGCACGGGCGCGTCGAACCCGGTGAGCAGCTTCTCGGTGACGATGAGGATCTTCGGCGCTTGATCGAGCTTGCCGAAGCGCTTGCGGATCTGCCGCTCTCTCTTCGGATCGAGGTGGAATTCCTTCAGCAGCGCGGAATCGTTATTGCTGCCGGTGTAAACGACCTCGGAATACTCCGGCGGCAGGAACTCGTCCAGGGCGTGCTTGTAACGGGCGCAGGCCTCGCGATCGACGCCGACGAGGAAGGCCTTGTAGCCGAGCGGCTCCACGTTTTCCCGATAGTGGTCGGCGACATACCGTGCGACTTTCTGGATGCGGTCCTCACCCTTGAGGAAATTTTTCAGGTTCACCGCCCGGTCGAGGATCCTGTTCAACTCCTCGATGTCGGCCACCCCCTCGGATTCCGCCAGCGAGAGAAACTCCTTGTCCAGCGTCTCGTGCGGCACCTGCATCTCGTTGGGCGCGAGGTTGTAGTAAAGCGGCAGGGTCGTGCCGTCCCCGATACTGTCGGCGATGGAATACTTGTGCAGGTAGCCCCGGTCGTCCTCGCAGCCGAAGGTCTTGAAGGTCCCGCGCCCGTAGGCGGTCCTGTCGACCGGAGTCCCGGTGAAGCCGATGTAGCTCGCGTTCGGCAGGCCCGCCATCAGGAAGTTACCGAGATCGCCGCCGGTGGTGCGGTGGGCCTCGTCGATCAGGACGTAGATGTTCGGGCGCGTGTTGAGGTCCGCCGGCATGTCGCGGAACTTGTGGATCATCGTCACGATGATGCCCCGGTAGTCGTCTCGCAGCAGCTTGTTGAGCCGGCGGATGCTGCTTGCGTGCTCCAGGTTGCCCAGTCCCAGCGCGGCCAGGTTCTTGAGCATCTGGTCTTCCAGCTCGTTGCGGTCGATCATCAGCAGGATGGTGGGCTTGTCCGCCTCCGGCTCCCGGAACAGCATCTCCGCCGCCTTGATCATGGTAAAGGTCTTGCCGCTGCCCTGCGTGTGCCAGACGAGGCCGCGCGTACGCCCGGCGTCAAGGGCGCGCCCGACGACCCGCTCCACCGCGCCGGTCTGGTGCTGCCGCAGGATGTACTTGTTGAGTTCCTCGTCCTTCTCGGCAAAAACGATATAGTCCTTCAACGTGGCGAGCACCCGCGGGATGGCGCAGAAGCTCTTCACCTTGGCCTCCAGCCTACCGACCTCCTCGTGCTTCCAGATGAAGATGTTCCGCCGCACCGTGTTCCACGTCACCCCGTAGGCGAAGCCGATGGCGTCAGTGGCGGTGAAGACCTGCTCGGGCACGAACAGCTCCGGCGTCTCGCGGTGGTAGCGACGGATCTGGTCCACGCCGAGCGCGATCGCCTCGTCCTTGCCGGCGTTCTTGCACTCGATCACCAGCACCGGGATGCCGTTGATGAGAAAAACGACATCCTCCCGAGTGCCATAGTGACCGTTGTGAAAGGCGAACTCCTCGGTGACCTCGTAGACGTTGCGGTCCGTGTCCTCGTAATCGATCAGGACCAGGTCGCGCTCGCGGTTCTCCTCATGATCGAAGAACTTGCCCCGATTGCGCAGGTGGTCGACGAACTCCCGGTTGCCGTAGATGTCGGCGTGGAGATGGCGGAACTTGCCGAGCAATGCCCCTTCGGCCTCGGGGTAGCGCGGGTTGAATTCCCGCACCTTCGCGTCGAGCAGGTCGTCGAAGAAGAGTGAGCGGTTCCTGGCGCGATCCTTCGGTGGCGCATCCGGATCAAACCCACGCCGCTGTTCCGCTTCCTCGCGAGACACAAAGGTCCAGCCAGCCTCCCGGGCATACTCGAGGATGCGGGCGTGGACGGTTTTGTGTTCGGAGGGCTTCACGTAAACGCCTTCAAATGCAAGGTCCGCTGAATCCGGTCGCGCCATGCCACCGGCACGCCGACCTCGTCCGCGTAGTTCCGCCAGCGCGACACCACCTTCTTTACCTCCCGGACGATCGATTCGGCCCTTCCGCGCTTCAACGACACGACCCTGGCGCAGGCCCTGAAATCATCCATCGCGAAGTCGTCCCGTTTGCCGTTCATCGTCATCTGGTGGCTGGCCGTCCAGCGACCCGACGGGTTATAGCTGTAGGTCATATCAAAGGCCGGTGAAAGCGACCAGTTGCCGGACTTGTCCATCAGAAAGGCAATGTTCTTGACATGATCGTCCTGGTTGCGAGCGACAATGTTGAACACCATGCGGCGGAACTGCTCTTCGATCGCCCGCATGGGCAGGTCCAGTTGCCGAATCGCCAACATCGCCTGTTCATAGCTGTAGGCGCCGGCCATGTTGAAATCATAGTGCGCCAGCGCGCAAAGGGACTGCATGTGCAGCTTTTCACCACCCGCCAGACGATCGAAACGCCGGGTCATGAAATGCCGCCGGCCGTTTTCCTCGAACAACCGGCATTCACTGATATCAATTGCGCAGTCCCTCGCCATCCGGTAGTAGGCGTACTCAATCACGCCGTAACCCTGCGGATCCTCTAGTTCCTTGTCCTTGTTTCCCAGGACGCCATCGAACTTGAGCAACCAGTATTCAAAGTCCTTCCCCGCGGAAACCTGACCGGATCGGACTTCGTTGGTCGCGGGGTTCCAGGCAATCACCGCCTTGGCGCGGGCGCCGCCGGCCGAGGTACCGACACGCAGGATATCGGTGAAGGCCTGCGTCCTGTCCTCGTCGGCAAAGGACGCCTTAAGGTTATTACGATGGGTGAGCACCTCGGAGGCGAGTTCGACCAGTTTGTCGACCTGGATCCGGGTGGCCCGCCGAGCCTTTGGGCCAATCGCGGGGACGAATTCCAGTGCCCCCATGCCCCGCGCCCCGGTATAGCAGAGACGCTCGACGGCGTTGAACGAGTCCGGCTGCCGGCCCTGGGTGGCCAGCCAGGCATCGATCAGCGCGTTCCCGAACCGGTCCGGCAGCGAGTCGGCCAGCAGGCCGGGCAGTCCATGGAAGGTCTTCGGTGACAATTCTGGAAAGGTATAGACACGACGGGAGAGCGGCATGGCGAGGGGAGCGATTTCAATGCCGCTACGGGCAAATGCAGACTCGTACTCGAAGACGGCAACGTCATTGTCATCCCCCAGCGAAACCGCGCCAATGGTACGGCCCCAGAGCCTGACTTCGGCGACGGCACTCACTGGTCGTCATCCCATGACCACTCATTTTCGGACCGATCCGAACGCCCGCGCGACGACGCACGTTGCCGGACCTTCCCTTTCAACCTGAGAAGCTCCATCGGCCTTGGCCCCGCCTCGGGAACCATGCGATCCAGCCCCGGCAGAAGATCCAGCACCCGGAACACCCGGATGAGGCTGGACATCTGCGCGGAGGCCCCGGCCTCGATCCGTTCCACGGTACGCTTGGAGACACCGGCCTGCTCGGCCACTTCCGCCTGGGTCACGGACAGATCAAGCCGCCTGCGAGCCACCCGTTTCCCGATTTCCGAAAGCACGGCCTCGTCTGAGAGATGCCCGGATATCTTCATAGGCGCCACCTTTGACCTTACATTCCGCACCCATCCGGCACGAATATTTCGAATTATTCCGCACCCGCTAGCCGGCACGAGGAACGTGGGTAAAACAGCTATCGGGCACCTGTAAGGC
>JAYENI010000292.1:0-4309 GCA_034722015.1 Pseudomonadota bacterium | reverse complement strand
CCCGATTCAGCATCCCCCTGTCGGACGAAGAGGCGGCCGAGGCGAAATACTTCCGCCCGGCGCAGGACAGCGAGGAGATGCGCTACATGCGGCAGCGGCGCGAGGCCCTGGGTGGTTCGCTGCCGGTCAACCGACACAGGGCCAGATCCAAGCGCCCACCCCCATCCCGGCCTTCCCCCTCAAAGGGGGAAGGAGAGGTATCCTGTCATAATTTCCAGCGGTCGATCATCTTCTCGCCAGCAACTTCCGTAACTCCTCGGCGATTTCCTTGCTGAGTTCGTGCAGTGCGTCGCTCATCCCGGCCGCGATGTCCTCGAAGTCAGTGCCCCTGGCCTGCTGCACGATCCCGGATTCCCGGAGCACCCGGTAGCTGTGATCGCCACGATCCACGATGGCCCAACTGGACCTCAGGGTAATCTTTCCGGACGGGTCGCTGTCGAAACGCAGGATCTTGACCACGACCTGGTAGTCGGTCGGCACGTCGCTCCAGGGACGCACGATGGGGTGCGTCTGCGGGAGCAGCGTCGAGAGATTTTCCGCCAGTACCGTGGCGATGTTGTCGCCAATCGGCTCGGCCCACTGATGGAAATCGGCGAGATCGAGTCGGTTGGGCTCTTCCCGGATGACCATCTGGGACCGGTCGAGGTAGGCAGCAACCTCTACCGGGCCAACGCCGACGATCTTCTGGTCTCCGCCCGCGGACCGAGGCGTGCTGCCGCCGGCCGTCGGGCTCAGGACGTAGAAATTCGTCGGCGGGGTGGTGCCGCAGGCCGCGAGCACGAGCAGCGCGCCGGTGAACAGCGTGAGTCGAATCGAACGGCTACTCGTCATCTCGGGGGCTCCTATCGGGACTTGCCCTTGATCAGGGCTTCGGGGTGCCTTTCCAGGTAACTGGCCATCATGCGTATGGAGCGGGCCGCGCCCGACAGCTCCTTCATCATGACCATCAGTTCATTATAGGCGGGCGAGTCCGCGCGCAGCAGACCGTCCACGTTCTGCATGGCGCTGCGAGCCTGCCTCAGCGTACCCTCGAGTTCCGGCAACACGTCGTCGCTCAGGCCCGTCGCAAGCCGCTCGGTCTGCACCAGGGTCGCGTTGAGGCTGCGCACGGAAGCGGCGACCTCGTCGGAGTTGACCAGGCGACTGGTGCCTGCCAGCGTGTCGTTGAGGTTCCCCGCGATCTTTTCCAGCGGCAGGTCCTGGATCTTCCTGAGGATCTCGTGCAACCCCAGCCTGAGCTGGTCGATCGTGGCCGGGACACTCGGCAGCACTGCGTATTCACCCTCGGTGCGAATCGTGGCCGGCGGGGCGTCCGGGTGGAAGTCGAGGTCCACCATCAACTGCCCGGTCAGGATGTTGCCGGACCTCAACTGTGCCCGGAGACCCCGGGCGACCAGTTCTTCCGCCATTTTGCGCTCCACCTCACCCGGTTCGAGACCGACCACCTTGATTCGGTCCGGCTCGATCTCGATCAGGACAGGCACCTCGAAATCGACCTTCCGTACATCGAACTGGAAACTCATGTCAACGACCTTGCCGACATCAATGCCGCGTATCATGACCGGCGCACCCACCTTGAGACCTCGTACCGAGCCATCGAAATAGACGAGATAGTATTCCTTGCGTTGATATTCCCGCTCCTTCGTCGCCTCGCGCGAGCGATACAGCTGGAATTCCCTGCCCGGCGCGGCACGGGTCGCGGCCTCCAGATTGCTCGGCGTGTCGAAGGCGACGCCGCCGATCAGCAGGGACACCAGGGATTCGGTCTCCAGGCGGAAACCGTCGGCGTTCAGCGAGACATCGATTCCGCTCGCGTTCCAGAAACGGGTGTTCTCGTGCACCAGACGGTCGTGCGGCGCATACACGAAGACCTTGAAGACGATGTCTTCTCCATCTTCCTCGAGTTCGTAACTTTCGACCTCGCCCACGCGGATCCGGCGATAGTAGACCGGTGAGCCGGCCTCGATCGAGCCCAGTGCCTTCGAACGCAGAACGAACCTTGTCCCCGGGGTATCGGCGATCACCACGGGCGCCTTCTCCAGACCGACGAAGTCCCGCATCGATTCCCCGCCGGTACCGGGGTCCATCCCGATGAAGGCCCCGGACAGCAGGGTGCTGAGCCCGGTCACCTCCCCGGCCGCCACCCGCGCTGTGACCACCCAGAAGCGGGTGCTGTCCCTCAGGTATTTCCGCATCTCCCGGTTCAGTTCGGCGGTGACGACGACCTTCGACAGGTCCTTGCCGAAGGTGACGGACCCGACCTTGCCGACCTCTACGTCCTTGAATTTGATCTTTGTCTTGCCGGCCTCCAGACCGGAGGCGGTGTTGAAGGTAATGGTGATCACGGGCCCCTTCTCCGAGACCGCCTTGTAGACCAGCCACGCCCCGATGACCACCGCCACCAGGGGGATCAGCCAGACGATGGAGATTCGCCGCTTCTCCTCGACGACGACCTCGGGTATAGGGTCCATCCCGCCGGAAGGATCTTTCGTATCCGCCATTTCAGTCTTTCTCCATGGAATCCCAGATCAACCGCGGATCGAAGGAATTCGCCGCGAAGATGGTGATCACCACGACCGCGGCGAAGTAGAGCGCCGCCGGCCCGGCGTCGATGTTCGCCACCGCCCCCACCTTGACCAGGGTCACCAGCAGGGTCACCACATAGATGTCCACCATCGACCAGCGCCCGATCAGCTCGGTGATGCGGTACAACCGTGTCCGGTCACGCGGCCGCCACTGAGACCGGCGCTGCAGCGAGATCACCAGGTAGGTGAGGATGAACAGCTTGAGCACCGGGACGAACACGCTGGCGACGAAGATCACCAGCCCGACGGGCCAATCGCCGCTTTTCAGAAAATAGATCACCCCGCTCATGATAGTGTCGGACTGCACGTGACCCAGACTCGTGATCTTCGTGATCGGGAATACCATGGCGGGGACATAGAAGATAAAGGCGGCGATCAGCAGGGCCCAGGTACGTGCCACACTGTCGGGCTTGCGGGCGTGCATCGCGGCTCCGCATCGCGGGCAACGCATGACGGCATCGTGCGCGCCCGCCGGTATCCGGGCGACCAGCTCGCAGCTGTGACACCCGGCAAGGGAAAGATCGAGCGCGGAATGTTCCCCGGTCGTCATCGCTGGGCGTCCACCCGTTCCCACACCGTCTCGGTGTCCATGGAGGCGGATGCCGCGGCCAGCAGGAAGATCAGCACGAAGAACGACACGATGCCGAGACCGGGGACCACGGTCGCCATCTTCACCAGTTTGACGACCGTGACCAGGATGCCCAGCATGAAGACCTCCATCATGTTCCAGGTCTGCATGGTCCTGAGCACCCGGAACACGCCCACGGTCCCTTTGGACAGACGGCCGAACTTCAGGGGCAGGAAGACGTAGAGCATCAGCGTGAGCACCGTCAGCGGCGCCAGGATGCAGGTCAGCGTGACCAGCAGGGCGAGCGCATGCTCACCCTGGTTCCACAGGGCCTTCACCGCCGCGATCAGCTCGGCCGATGTAACCTGCTGGCCAATCTGCATGGACAGCAGCGGGAACACGTTCGCGAACACGAACAGCACCAGCCCGCCGATCGCCAGGGCGACCGTCCGGTTCACCCCGTCCGGGATGTTCCGGTACAGGGGCGCGCCACAACGTTTGCATTTCGCCACGCTCCCCTCGGGGATCGGCAGGCGGTGCTGCAGCAGGTCGCATTCGTGACAGGCGATGAGCGGAGATGGCATGTGTACGGATTCCCCGTCCCCGTGCTGAGGGGTATCGTTGGGCGGCATGATGACATACCGGGAGGGGACCCGAAAGACCGGGGAAACGCCGGTCGCGGGTGAGCTGCCCGTGTTCGCGTCGAAAGCACTGGTCATTCCACCAGCGTTTGGTTCTCCGCCAATGGGCCAGCGGGGGCCACTATAACCAGTCCAGGATCAGCGGATTCTATTCAGGAGGCGAGGAACACGGCCGCCTGGAGGCGTTCGTGCTACAGGCGGACGAACCCCCCGTGCCGGCGGGTGACGACAAGGGAGCCAACCCGGTGGAGCATCTGCCCAGGAGGCTGTCCGAGAATGGAAGTTCTACTACGGAAAAGCCTCGATCGCCTGCATGTAGCGGTCAGCCTGAATCCGGCGCTTGCGAGAAAATGGCAACGGGTACCCCGATCGGCACGGGGTCTCCGTTCTCCTTAGGCGATTGCCGGAAATTTACGTACCAGATTGCGCAGGATTTTCGTTCGTCTGCAAGGCGCGGGAACGGACGCATAGTCGAACTATGCAACCGTTTCCGCAACGCCGAAGACGGGCGAAAA
>JAYENI010000291.1:0-4311 GCA_034722015.1 Pseudomonadota bacterium | reverse complement strand
TTCGATTCCGACCCCAGCCTCCATTTCAGCGCCGCCGGGTGATAGGGCACCGACGGGTATCAGGTAGGCCCCATCACCGGGTTTGTCACCCAGCTGCAGGGTTACCCCGCGGTAATACCTGGGTGGATGCGCGTGTTGCCGGCATCGGGGTTGATCGTGAGTCTGATCGGGAAGGCATTGGCGGTGCCTGCGACTCGGTTACGCGTACTTCGAGGGAGTTTGGATCCGGGGTGCAGGAATTCGTCACCGGGGATTTTCAGTAGGTTCCGCTCACCCTTGATCGTCTGATCCCCGAAGAACACCTGATCACCATCCGCGGGGGGGATGCCGGTCATCGCGTGTGTCATTATTCGGCGTCGTGTGTCCCGGGGTTACGTGGGGGTGGGGTGCTTGCGGACTGCGCTATCCGGCCAGCGTGGCGCGCAGGCACTCGATTGCGTCGGTGGGGCCGATCACCAGTAGTGTGTCGCCACCGGTTAGTCGGTGGGTCCGGCCCTCCGTGGTGACGATGAACTGCTCGGTCATGGTTCGGTCGACGACACCGATCAGGACCAGGTCGTATTCGTACGCCAGGTTCAGTTCGTGCAGCGGCAGTCCGTCGAGTTGAGAACCCTCCGGCACCGGGACCTCGGCCAGATTCAGCGGCGTTTCACCGAACAGGGTGTTCTCCAGCAGGTCGGTCACCAACGGACGCTTGAGCAGGTTCCATATGCGCCGGCCGGCGATCTCGTGGATGTCGATCACCTTGTCGGCCCCGGCGGCGCGTAGCTTGGGTACCGCGTCCGGGTCGTGGGCGATCGTGATAATGCGCACGTGTGGCGCCAGGGCGCGGATGGAAATGGTGAGGAATACGTTCTCGGCATCGTCCGGGAACAGGCTGAAAACCGTATCCGCCGCGTCATGCATCCCCAGTTTTTTCAGTTCGGCATCGTCCCGGTAATCCAGCTTCGCGGTTTCGTAACCCTGATCGCGCGCCTTTGCGAGGTTGTTCTCGTTATCGTCGATAATCACAATTTCGTATTCCGGACCCTTCAGGTAGGCCGCGACCTCCACCGCCGAGCGATAGTAGCCGAACAGCGCAATACGGTGGGCATCGGGACGGGTTTCGTTGCGCATTACAGATCCAGCCCGACGGTCTCGAGCAGTCGGTTGAAGCGGGCGATACTGTATTCGTGGCCGAATACCACCAGCAGGTCGTGAGCGCGGATCACGAAGTCACCTGGCGGGTTGTAGTGGAACCGGCCGCGCGACAGAGGATAGACGTTTTTCTCCTGCGCATCGTCGGTCCCGGCGCCCGCTGCCTGACGGATGACGCCGAACACCACCAGCTTGCGGTCGTCCAGCTTGAAGCGGGCCAGCGGCTGGTCCACGGCCTGGCTTTCCGGGGAGATACGGATGCCGTCCAGCACCACGTGACTCCCGCCGCCGATGATTCCGCGAAAGGCCTCGAACGCGACCGGCCGGCCGACATACTCCGCCCCGACCAGGCCGACCACCTGGAATGGTGCAACCACATGGTTGGCCCCGGCCAGCTCCAGCTTGCGAACGACATCCTTATTGTTGGCCCTGGCGATGATCGTCAGTTCCGGGTTCATGCTGCGCGCGCTGATGGTGATGAAGACGTTGGCCACGTCATCCCCGGTGACACAGACCACGGTGCCGGCCCGCTCTCCAAGGCCAACGCGTTCCATCAGCTGGGCCGATGCGGCGTCGCCCTGCACCACGCGGTAACCGTCGGCGACAGCGAGGCGTACCTTTTCCGGGTTCTGCTCCAGGATTACGAAGTGCTCGCGCACCTGGGCCAGTCGCTCGACCACCACCTGCCCGACGCGCCCGTATCCGCACACCACGGTGTAGCCGTGGATACGTTCCAGGTCTGCGAACACGCGGTAGTCACGCATCGGTCCCAGCTTTTCCTGGAACGCGGAGACCACGATCGACGTCGTGAAGGCCAGCACCGCGATACCAGAGACGATAATCACCATCGCCACCAGTTGTCCCTCCGGTGTGACCGGTGTGATATCGCCGTATCCGACAGTGGAAAGCGTCACGACCGACCAGTACAGCGCATCGAAGTAGGTGTTGACCCGGCTGCTGTCCAGGTCGGCCTCGAACAAATAGATCGCCGAGGCCCCGGTGATAACCATGAAACCGGCGAACAGCGCCAGCATGTAGAACTCGAAACGTTTTTCGGCGAGGGTCTCGGCAACGATGGTCATGCTGTTGGCGTAGCGGAACAGCTTGAACAGCCGAAATAGCAGAAAGACCCGCAGCAGCCGGATGGGGCGGTAGCTCGGCAGAATTGCGAGCAGGTCAATGATGGCCAGCGGGCTTGTCGCGTAGCGCCATTTTGCCCACAGCGCCTCTTTGAGCGCCGGCCAGGGCCGGAAACGGGTATCGAGAAACTCGGCGCGCTCGTAGTGGTCCACCACGACCCGGTGCACGTCGCTGTAGACCCAGGCCCGCAGCAGGTACTCGATGATGAACACCGTGACCGCGGCCTCCTCGAACCAGTCCAGAGGTGGGCGCAGCGGGTTCTTTACCGAATAGACCAGTAGCGCGACGCTGGCAATGACCAGGACAATCATGATCAGATCGATGCGGCGTTTGCGCTGACTGTGGAGGTCCTCCAGCAATTCGCGGAACCAGTCCTTCACGCTTCGGTAGCGCGGGCTTTCGGCGAGAAAGAAGCTGAAGCGGATCAACGTCCGGGTGAAGGCTCCACCCGCGCAGGATTTTCGTGTGGCCATGACGTGCCGTGGTTTGGTCCGGCGCCGATGCCAGAAGGTTAACGGGGCCCTTGGAATACCGGCAGGAATCCCCGGCAGTATGTCCGTAAGATGGCGCTTCGTGGCGAGGCTGGACGCAAGTCTATCGCTGGCGCAGTTTGTCGACCACCCGATCAAGACTTGCGCGGGCTGCTTGACCGACTGTCCCGGGTTCCAGGGTGGTGGCCAGATCCAGTTCCGTCACCGGGTCCATGAAGCCGACCATGCCGGTGGGTGGGCTCTTCATCACCGCGCGAACGGTGTCTAGGAGCCTGTCCGAGAATGGAAGTTCTACTACGGAAAAGCCTCGCTGGCCGGATTTCACGTTCGTTCTCGTCAAATAGAGGCGACTATTCTCCTCAAACGAACATAAAATCCACCTCAGCGACGCTTCCCCTCGCGACGAACCCCATTCTCGGACAGGCTCCTAGCGCTTCCAAACGATATATCCAGGGTTATATTGAACGCATTCCTGTCCGTGCCACGTCAGTTATAAAGATAGCCCAACCCGCGCACCAGTCGCGCGAACTGCACGACGGAACCGCGCAGGTTCCACTCGGTCTGTCTCGAGAACCCGGAATCCGCGAATCGCCGGACATCGCGGAGGCAGGCCGAATCGGAGTGACTGGAATCCGGCCGATACGGTAAGATCGGCCGTCGAACAGGGTGATGCGCGCGGTTCCGGGTTGCTGTTTCCGCTGGCCGGACTCCATGGTATCAGCGGCAAAATGCCATAGATCCAGGAACGTTATCGAGTGCTCGCGTGATCACACCCGGCCTCGCCTGCTCTGAAATCCCCTTTCATCAGTCATGCTCATCCCGCCCGGGTGGCGAAATTGGTAGACGCAAGGGACTTAAAATCCCTCGAAGGCGACTTCATGCGGGTTCGATTCCCGCCCCGGGCACCAATAAAAACAATTTGTTATAAATACTACCTAATAGTATTTCGAGTATCGCGCAAGCCCTTGGTTACCCATGGGACCCTGGCAGGGGAACGCGCTGTAAAAAAAAAGCAAGAAGGCATGGGACGAAACAGGGCCCGAAACTGCGCCAACACCGACGAGACGCTGTCCACCCGCCACTATGGCGATGGCGGTAGTGAAGTCAGGGCTGGACGGGATGCGGAAATTGTCCCGCCTGTGCGACTGTCAGGGCTCGATCTCCTCTAGTTCTGTCCCGCCGTGATCCGGGTCGAGATTCTATAGTGGACCCTGAATTTGAGACAGCGCCTTAAGGTAGAGCGACTGACTCAGACGGGGTAGCGAGATGAAGCGAAAGCAGCACAGCAAGGAGTTCAAGGCGAAGGTGGCGCTGGAGGCGCTCAAGGGACAGAAGACGGTGAACGAGATCGCCGCGGAGTACGAGGTACATCCGAGCCAGATCAACACCTGGAAGAAGCGGGCGTTGGACACATTGCCGGAGGTCTTTAGCCGTGGTCCGGACCGCGAAGCGGCGCAGCGCGAAGCCAAGCAGGACCGGCTGTACCAGCAGATCGGCAAGCTGCAGGTGGAGGTGGAGTGGTTGAAAAAAAAGACCGGACATC
>JAYENI010000290.1:14335-19004 GCA_034722015.1 Pseudomonadota bacterium | reverse complement strand
GAAGCGCGAGTCTGATCGACGCCCTGATCGTCGGCGCCACCATCGAGGAGATCGACATTCTCGACATCCAGGGTGCTCTCGACAGCGTCGTGGATAACCCGGATATCGAGGTGGTGTACGAGAATCTCCTGAAGGGGTCGCGCAATCACCTGCGTGCCTTCGTCTCCAACCTCGAATCTCTGGGGTACACCTACGAGTCGGACTATCTGACCCAGACCGCCTATGACGAGATCATCAATTCCGATACCGAGACCGGGGGGACGCAGGGCGGATCGTCCGGTGGCGGTTCCGGGGGTGGCAAGGGAGGCGGCAAACGATAAGTGGTCCCGTCGTCACGGCGAAGTCGTTGTAGCGGGAGGAAACGGCGGGGATGGCTGGCAGCGACCGGGGGTGGCAGAATGTGCGGCCCGTTACCCGGAGGTTGCGTCCAATGCTCGACAGCGCTGCCCCTCTCCATTGAACCCGACAGAGGACCGGAGCGGGATCGATCTGCCGGTCCTGTATCGTGACGACCACCTGGTTGCGGTCCACAAGCCGGTGGGCCTGCTGGTGCACCCGAGCCGAATCGCGGCAGGGGAAAAGCGCTGCGCGATGAAGCTGCTTCGCGATCGACTGGGCCGCTGGGTCTATCCGGTCCACCGCCTCGATCGCCCGACCTCCGGCGTGCTGCTGTTCGCGTTGACCCCGGACGTCGCGCGAACCCTGGGGGAGCAATTCAGTGGCACCCGGGTGGTCAAGACCTACCTCGCAGTAGTGCGTGGTTGGCCTGCCGCCGAGGGCATCGTCGATCATCCCCTGAAAGAGATCCGCGACCCGGCAGCCGGTTCGCGCCCGGGTCGCCCCGAGCCGCCCCGTGCGGCGGTTACCCGTTATCGTACGCTGACGACGACCGAGGTGCCTTACCGCGTGGACCGATACTCAACCAGCCGCTACGCGCTGGTGGAGGTTTGTCCCGAAAGCGGTCGTCGTCATCAGATCCGGCGTCATTTCAAGCACCTGTCGCATCCCGTGATCGGCGATACGACATACGGCAAGTCGGGTCACAATCACCTCTTTCAGGAAATGTTCGGCAGCGAACGCCTGCTGCTGGTCGCGGTCGGCCTGGGTTTCATTCATCCCGACAGTGGCCGGCCGTTCCACATCGTCGGCCCACCGGAATCGGGTTTCCAGCGGGTCGTCGATGCGTTGGGCTGGAGCCGGGAAAGCAGGGCTTGTCGGGGCAGCAAGTCGGTTGCGGTCGAGTTGCAGAAATTCGCGCAGCCGCGGTCCGACACTTGACGAGACTGTGGCTTCGACGACCGGCCCGGCCGAGGCGATTTTCGCATCGTCTCACGAGACACTCCAGCCGTTCAAGGCGTCGGTGGGCGGTGCCTCGGCAGGTTTCTTTCTGGATAAGCGGACATTGATGATCTATGGTTCTAACATCCGATTCCGGAGAGCGTTCTCAAACAGGCTGGGGGAAAGGGCAATGAGCGATCAGAATCCATATACACCACCGACCGCGGAGGTTGCGGACCAGGCAACAGGTGGTGAGAGGGAATTGCATGACCCGCGTTCCGTCGCGGCCGGGCGCGGCTGGGGCTGGATCGCCGAGGGGTTCGGTTACTTCAGCGCCAGCTGGGCCGTATGGCTCGGTATCATCGTTGTCTGGGCGATCATCATGATCGTCCTGGGATTGATTCCGATCGTCTCGATTGTGACGAGCCTGCTTTCGGCGGTGTTCATGGGTGGGGTGATGATAGGTTGCCGTGCCCTGGACGATGGAGACAACCTGCAGTTCGGGCACCTGTTCGCGGGGTTTCAGCAGCGCTTCGGTCCCCTGCTCGGGGTTGGCGGGCTTTACCTGCTTGGTGTGATCCTGATCGGGGTCGCGTTCATGGGGGTCATGATGGGGTCCGGTGGGATGGAGGCCCTGGAGGCCATCGAGCAGGCCGAGACCGCCGGTGGGGAGATCGGTCCGGAGGCGCTGGATACGGCGGCGCTGGGTGGCGGCATGTTGATCGGCGTGCTCGCGGCGATGCTGTTGTTCATCCCGTTGATCATGGCCTTCTGGTTCGCACCGGCCCTGGTGGCCCTGCATGAGGTTGGCGCGTTGCAGGCCATGAAGATGAGCTTCCGGGGCTGCCTCAAGAACATCGTGCCGTTTCTGGTCTACGGCATCATCGTGCTTGTCCTGGGTGTCATCGCCGCGATCCCCGTATTTCTGGGATGGCTCGTACTGTCGCCCGTCGTGATCGGGTCGATCTATGCCGCGTACAAGGACATATACCTGTATGAATAGCCAGCGGAACCCGGCTCCCGCACGGCGTCATCCAGCTTGCACTTGGCTGATATCGCAGAACGGTAGGTCGGGTTAGAGCAGCGTAACCCGACAATCAGGTTGAATCGCTGTTGTCCTGATAAAACGATTCAAGTTCGTCGAGCAGCTCGTTCCTTCGACTATCGTCCAGAAACGCGGCCTGGATCCCGTTGCGGACCAGGCCGCGGATTTCTTCCCGGGAAAGGGCGAACGCCTCCTGTACCGCGAGTAAGTTCTCGGTGACGTAACCGCCGAAATAGGCGGGATCGTCCGAGTTGACGGTGACGCAAAGTCCAAGGTCTATCAGCTGTTTGATGTTGTGCAAATTCATGTCGTCGAAGACACGCAGCTTGACGTTGGACAGGGGACAGACGGTGAGCGGAACGTGCTCCGTCCGGAGCCTTGCCACCACGGCCGGGTCCTCCGTACAGCGCACGCCATGATCGATCCGCGAAACCCTGAGCCGGTCCAGCGCCTCGACGATGTACTCCGGCGGCCCTTCCTCACCTGCGTGGGCCACCGTGAGAAAGCCCTCCTCGCGCGCCCTGTCGAACACGGCGGTGAATTTTCCGGGTGGATTGCCCCGTTCGGAAGAATCGAGCCCGACCGCCACGATCCACCCCTTCCAGGGTAACGCCTGTTCCAGGGCTACCATCGCCGCTTCGGCGCTAAGATGCCGCAGGAAGCACAGGATCAGTTGGCTGGAAATCCCGAACTTCTCCCGCGCGTCCAACAACGCCCCGTGGATACCCTTGACGACGGTCTCGAACGTGATGCCCCGGTCGGTGTGGGTCTGCGGATCGAAGAAGATCTCCGTATGCCTGACATTCTGCTCCTGCGCCTTCTCGAGATAGGCCCAGGTGAGGTCGTAAAAGTCCCGCTCCTCGAGCAGAACCTGTGCGCCTTCGTAGTAAATATCCAGAAACGACTGAAGGTCCCCGAAGTGGTAGGCGGCGCGCACCTCGTCGACCGACGAGAACCTCAGTCGAATACGGTTTCGCTTCGCTATCCCGAACATGAGTTCCGGTTCCAGCGTCCCCTCGATATGCAGATGCAACTCGGTTTTCGGAAGTTTCCTGATAAATCCTTCCATATCGGGTTGGTCGCATGTGGATCCGGCCGTGTGTCGCATCAGTCGAATTCTCCCCGCTTCGACTTTTTCCGTTTTCTGACCTGGTTCTGTATCGGGGGAATCGAACGGACGTACCGGGCGAGCGCCGCGAGATCGTTTCTGTCCAGGTGACTCAGGCCCTCGTCGATGACCTCGGCCATCAGGCTGCCGGCGTAGTCGCCGTCTGGCCGCATGCCGGTCTCCAGGTAGTAGGCGATGTCGTCCTCGCTCCATTTCCCGATACCCGTGTCGCGGTCCGAGGTGATGTTGGGTACGGTCTCCCCGTCGGGTCCGGCCCTTGTCCCGGCGTTTTCGAGTTCCCTGTCGAGTCCCCCGGTGTCGTCCCGTGGCGTGTGGCACTCATTGCAGTGCGACAGCGCTTCGGCGATATAGGCTCCGCGGTTCCAGAGTGCATCGTGCTCCGGGTTGTCAGAATATTCCCCGGGGGTGAAGTTGAGCCAGTTCCAGGCCATGACGAGCGGGCGGTATGAAAGGTACCAGGGGAGGTCGTGGGATCGGTTCGACTGCGCGACCGGGGGAATGGTGTCGAGATAGGCCTTCAGCGCGGCGATATCGGCGCGGCGCATTTTCGTGTAAGCGGTGTAGGGAAAGGCGGGGTAGTAGTTTTCGCCGTTTGGGGAGACCCCATCCGTCAGCGCCCTGGCGAGGTCTTCCTCCGACCAGTTGCCGATGCCGTATTCGGGGTCCGGCGTGATGTTGGGTGAATAGAACGTGCCGAAGGGGGACTTCAACGCGTGCCCCCCGGCAACAAAGGCGCCGTCGTTGTCCGCGTCCGTGTGGCAGCCCGCGCAGCCGGCGGCGCGGAAGACGATTTCTCCGTGTTTCACCGTACCGGTCGTGCCGGCGTTGGCCGCCGGCGCGAGGCACGCGAGGCACGCAGCTATGCGCAGCGTGTCCCGGAGGCGTTGTCGCACGGGAACTCCGTGTGAACGGCGCTATTCTTCCTCGGCCCGGAATTTCTTGTGACAGCCCTTGCAGGCCTCCGACATGTCCTTGAAGGCCTTCTGAACCGCCTTGGCGTCTCCGGATTCGGATGCCTTAAGCAATGCGTCGGCCTCGGAATCGGCTTTTTTCGCGGCCTTCTCGAAAGCGTCCCAGTCTTCCCAGATCTTTTCCAGCGCATCGGTCTCGCCGAAATCGGAACCTTCCGGAAACATCGACGGGATGTCCCCGGTCGTGGCGGTCAGGGCAGTCGCGAAGGACTTGAGGTCGTCGTCGCGGTCTCCGACCTTGCCGCG
>JAYENI010000290.1:0-14235 GCA_034722015.1 Pseudomonadota bacterium | reverse complement strand
TTTCCAGCGCATCGGTCTCGCCGAAATCGGAACCTTCCGGAAACATCGACGGGATGTCCCCGGTCGTGGCGGTCAGGGCAGTCGCGAAGGACTTGAGGTCGTCGTCGCGGTCTCCGACCTTGCCGCGCACGATCTGCGACATGGCGGTCATCAGTCCACCCTGGGCCTTCATCACTCCTTGCCGGTACTTGATCATGGCGTCCGGGTCATCCTCCGCGGCCGCGATGCCGGGCAGGAAAACCATGTTGAGCAGCAGGACGATGGTTGCAGTGCGTTCGGTCTTACGGAACATGGCGCCTCTCCTCCAGTGACGTTATTTGCATGGCTCTGTATGTCCGCGGCAATCATACAAGACTGGTGGGATTTCGCCGACTTTCCCCTACCCGGGTGGGGTTGAAAGACCCAGAAACCCAGGGGTCAAATCTAGCAATATATAGTCACAATGCTGCCGAATTCCTCCCGAATAACCGGAGGCACCCGAGAAGCCGAAAACGATATATTGCTAGAGTGGACCCCCTCGTTTTCGGATCCGCACAATGGGGTTGTCCTTGACTATCGCGCCATATTTTGATGTATGGAGGGCAGGGGTCTGGTTGGTGTATGAGTTGACCGCGGGATTTCCCTCAGCGTTGCTGACGCATCGGGTCGGCCACAGCCGGGACTTTGGTGATTTCTGTCAAATAACATACCATCTTGCTTGTCTTTTCGTCCGCCTTCCGTGTTGTGGCAACCGTTCCATCGTTCGACCATGCGCCTGTTGCCGCGCCTTGATGACGAACGAAAAGCCGGCGCAATCTGGTATGTCATTTTCCGGCAATCGCCTAAACCGATTCGCCGATCTGCGGGTCAAGTAACCGGGGGGAGGGTGCCTTGCCAAGGATTGTCTTTTCGCCCGCGAGTGGATCGGGCCCGTCACAGGGGTTCGAGCAGCGTGATTTTACGATAGGTCGAGCGGATGATTGCGATTTGCGCGTGGACGACGTCCAGGTCTCGCGACTGCAGGCGCGGGTTTCGCTGACCGGCGAAGGCTATCTGATCGAGAGCCTCGGCCGCAATCCCGTCAAGATCAATGACAGCGCGGCGCAGAGTCAGGTGCTGAAGGATGGCGACCGCGTTTGTTTCGGCGAAGCCGTTTACGAAATTTCCCTTGTCGGCGACGACAACGAGACGATTTTTCTGCCCGAGGCCACGGCGGAGGACCCGGACAAGACCCTGTTTTGCTCGAACTGGCCCCGACTGGTGGTATACGAAGGCGCCGGGAACGGTCAATCCCTTGAGCTGAACGGGGAGCGCGCGGTCATCGGCCGCGCCGCAGATACCGCGCTTCGTCTTGACGATCAGCGTGTGTCCCGCGAGCACCTGGCGGTCGAGAGAAGGAGCGACGGTTTTTACGTAGTGCTGCTGTCGCGCACCAATACGCTGGAAGTCAACGGCGCGGAGGTGCGGGAGGCCCGCCTCTACGACGGGGATCACCTGCGCATCAATCCTTTCGCGCTGCGCTTCGAATCCACCAGGGCGCAAGACCGTCGCAGCGACGATGCGACGCCAGCCGTCTTTTCGCCTGAGGGATCGCCTCCGGACGCGACCCGGTTCGTGCCGCGTATTGTCGAACAGCGCCTGGGCCCGCGTCTGGTGCTGGAACAGAGCGATGGCTCGCCAAGGGTTTTTTCACTGGACGCGCCACGGGTCACGATCGGTCGTGGCGATCACTGTGCGGTGCAGCTCGATGGCGATACGATCTCCCGTGTTCACGCTGTCGTGGCGCGGCGCGAAGGCGGCTATTTCGCGATCGCGTTGTCCGGGACCAACCCCATACTGGTCAACGGGGCCAGGGTCGAGGAAGCGAGACTGTTTCGTGGCGACAACCTTCAGATCGGCGACTATCTGTTCACCTTCGTCTCCGAACGTACCGAGGACGAGCATCCGGCGGAGAAGCAGGTGGTGGTGAAGCGCAAGGGCCCACCTCGCATCGTGGTCCTGGTCGCGGGATTGCTGATGTTGGTCATGGCCATCTTCCTCGGGTACGAGTATCTCGTGCGCCCGTGGCAGCTGGAAAAGCGCATCGACGAGGCGCGGCTGATGCTTTCAAGTCACCGGGACGATGATGCAACGGGCATCCTGACGCGGGTCCTGGATGCCAATCCGCCGGCCGGCCTGGCCATCGAGGCGCGAGCCTTGATGGCCGGATCCGTTCTGGATCGGGCGCGGGAATTCAGGCTGGATTCCCGGCTGGCCGAGGCCGAGTCCCTGCTGGTTAACTACCTCAAGTCGCACGGGGCCGGCGTTGAGGCCGAACCGCTCTGGGGTCTGCTGGACGAAGTGCGCTTTGCGCGGGGGCAGCGGTACGAATCGCAGGGCGAGTCCAGGAAGGCAATTCGAATGTACCTGGCGATACCCGGCGACTCTGCGCTTTACGGTCAGGCCCAGCAGGCGCTCAGCGAGCTTTGGGTCAGTGTCCAGCAGGTCAAGACCGACCCGGCGGCCGACAGTCGCGCGATGACTGACCTGTTGCATCAGGCCGACGTCTATTTCACTCGAAAACAGTATCTGACACCCGCCAACGCCAATGCCTATTCCATCTACCGCACGGTGCTGACCCTCGATCCGGGCAATACGATCGCGCTGACGCGGATCGGGGAGATGAGGGACTTTTACCGCAACCAGGGCGAACGTTTGTGCCGGGCGGGCGACTCTGTGAAGGCCGGGGTCTACTTCCAGCGCTACCTGCTCATTGATCCGGACGATCGCGCCGTACGGGAACGTGCCGCCGCATGCGCCGGCAGCGAAGAAGGACCCGTGACAGAACGTCCGGCCGGTGAAATCAGTGAGCAGTCCCGGGCCCGGCAGGACAAGGTCCGACAACTGCTGGATGAATCAGGTGTGGAGTCCGGCTGGATCATGGAATTCCTGTTCGAGGAAAAGGAAGAAGGGTCCGCCGAGTCGGAAACCCCGTGGTGACGCGACACCGAAAGCACCGCAGTTCGGACCTGGCGTTCGCCGTGCGGGGTGCGGCGATCCTGCTGGGCTGTTTCCTTTTTTCCGCGTGCAGCACACCCCAGCCTGACGCCGAACCGGGCTATGACTCCACCACGCCGCTGCCCGGCAAGGTCGCCGTACTCCCCTTTGCCAACGACACCAGCGATCCCGAGGCGGCGAGCGTCGTGCGGAAGGTGTTCTACAACTTCATGAGTTCCCTGAACTACCACGACGTGGAACTCTATACGGTGGATGAGGTGCTGGCGCAGCGTGGGCTGGATACCTCGCCGCCGGCAGATGCGGACGAGTGGCCCCTGCAGACCATCTGCCAGAGCCTGGGAGTGGATGGCGTCATCACCGGCCGGGTGACCGCATTCGGCAAACTCTACGCGCTGGTCTACACCGACACCCAGGTGGGGCTTGACGTATCGTTTCATCACTGCCGCACCGGGGAGGTCCTGTGGCAGAGGGAGGAAACCGCCCACGAACGCGACGGCAGCGTCCCCCTGTCCCTCACCGGACTCGCGACCTCGGTGATCTCCACCTACATCAGTCACCTCAGGACCAATTCGGTACAGGTGGCCGCCAAGCTGTGCGTGGACCTGGTGGACGCCATGCCCAACCCGGTGACACCCGCGCCACCACCTCCCGCGATCAACCTGATGGTGCACAGCGGCGCCGGCAGGCTCCTCGAGCCCGGAGATACGCTGCGAGTGGTCCTGGTGGGAGATCCGGGCGGGACCGGCGCATGGGACGTGTCCGACGCGATTCGCGACCTGCCGCTCGAAGAACGCCAACGCGGCATCTACACGGGCGAGTACGTGGTCCGCCCGGGCGACCGCGAATTGCGAACTCAGCTGACCGGACGTCTGTCGAGCCGCGCCGGTGCGCAGAGCCGCTGGATCGACGTGCTTGCCCCGGTCACGCTGGGTGCGCCGACGCCGCTGCCGTCCGTCATCGATCAGGATACCGTGCTGACCGAAGCACAGGGCCCGTACCTCGCGCCGGAACTGACTGTCATTGCGCCGGGTGCCACGTTGACGGTCGAACCGGGCGTGTCGATCTGGTTCGGGGAACTGGGAATCGTGGTCAAGGGCGCAGTGTCTGCCGAGGGCGAGCCCGACCGGCCCGTGCGATTCGCCGGCGCGGGAGATCGTGCCTGGAAGGGTATCTTTTTTGATCGATCCCTGGACGAGAGTCGTCTCGTGCACGCGGAAATTCGCGGGGCGCGTTTCGGTGTCAACGTTCGCGACGCCCGGGTTCGTATTGGCCATGGCCTGATTGAGGGAAACGAATGGGGCGTGGTGGCCGAAGGCGGCGAATTGAGCTTGCACGATACCGTGATTCGCGCCTCGCAAAAGGCCGGCCTGTCCGCGCGTGGATCGATCGTCGATGCGCAGCGCTGCGTGGTCTCCGAGAACGATGCGGGCGGCGCCCAGTTTGCGGGGTCAGAGGTCAGGCTCGAGGATAATGCCTTCTACGGCAACGGGAAATGGGACCTCAAGAATCGCGATCCGGATGCGCCGCTACCGGCAGCGGGCAACTGGTGGGGCACTACGGACCCCCTGGCGGCACGCATCGAGGGTCCGGTGGAATTCGCGCCGATGCTGGACGCCCCTCCCGGGCGGAACTAGTGATGAAAAATCGCCACGCCAAGAATACCCCCGGGGCAGGTGCGAATCCCTGAGCGACAAAGAAGCCCGGGGCGGAACGTCGACGGGTACCACAACTTCACATGCAAGGAAGGCGAGGCCCGACGGGTCCTCACACAGAGAGAAGACAGAAAGGATAAAGGCATGCCTCGAATCCACTATCTGCCCCGTCTACCATCCAACCCTGACCGGAACGGAGGACAAGTTGATGCGTGCCGCGGAACTGTTCGTGCAATGTCTGGAAAACGAGGGCGTCGAGTACATCTTCGGAATTCCCGGGGAAGAGAATCTTGACGTGATGGACGCGCTGCTGTCCGCGAAGGTCCGGTTCATCACCACACGCCATGAGCAGGGTGCGGCCTTCATGGCCGACGTCTACGGCCGGCTGACCGGCAGGGCGGGGGTCTGTCTCGCCACGCTGGGACCCGGCGCCACCAATCTGGTGACGGGGTTTGCCGATGCGGACATGGACCGCGCCCCGATCGTCGCGATCGCGGGTCAGGGCGCGACGACGCGTATGCACAAGGAGAGCCATCAGGTCCTGGACCTCGTCAACCTGTTCGCGCCGATCTCCAAGTACAGTGTTCAGGTGCGCGAGCCGGGGATCATCCCCGAGATCGTCCGCAAGGCCTTCAAGGACGCCCAGACGGAGAAACCCGGGGGCAGCTTTATCGACCTGCCCGAAAATGTCGCGGCCGAGACGGTCGAGGGCAAGACCCCGCTGAAAGTCCAGCATCCCATGCTGCCACTCGCCCGGGAGGAGAAAATCGAACAGGCCGCCGGGTTGATCGACGGTGCGCAGTTTCCATTGGTCATGGCGGGAAACGGCGTGATCCGGGCCGGCGCGTCGGACGCCCTGGTCCGGTTCGCCGAAAAGCTGAACGTACCGGTGGCGACGACCTTCATGGCCAAGGGCGTCATCCCGTTTTCCCACGAACTGTCGCTCGGCACCGTCGGCCTGCAGGCAAAGGACTACGTCGCCTGCGGCTTCGACCGCGCCGACGTGGTGCTGTGCGTGGGATACGACATGGTGGAATACCACCCGCACCTGTGGCACCCCGGCAAGGACAAGCAGATCATCACCGTGGACATGAGTCCCGCCGAGGTCGACGAGCACTATATCGTCGCGGCAGGCGTGATCGGTGACATCGGCAGCTCGCTGGACCGGATCGCCGGACGCGCGAAACGGCACGAAACCTACTACGCCGGGAGTCTGCGCCAGACCATCGTCGAGGAGACCCGCGCCCACGCGAAGGACGACGCGTTTCCCGTCAAGCCACAGCGTATTCTCAGCGATCTGCGGAAGGTGCTTGCCCCGGAGGACATCGTGATATCCGACGTCGGGGCCCACAAGATGTGGGTGGCGCGGATGTACGAGGCGGAACGGCCGAACACCTGCATCATCTCCAACGGGTTCGCCTCGATGGGGATCGGTGTCCCCGGCGCCATCGCCGCGAAACTCGTCAACCCGGATGTCACCGTGGTGACCGTGACGGGTGACGCGGGGTTCCTGATGAATTCCCAGGAGATCGAGACAGCGCTGAGGTTGGGCACCCCCATCGTGATCCTGATCTGGAACGATTCGAAGTACGGCCTCATTCGCTGGCACCAGTTGCGACGTTTCGGCCGCGAGAGCCACATCGACTTCAACAATCCGGATTTCGTCATGTACGCCGAGAGCTTCGGGGCAAAGGGGTACCGCGTAGAGACGACTTCGGACCTCGTGCCGACGCTGCGAAAGGCGATCGCGGACGACACGGTCGTGGTGATCGACTGCCCCGTCGATTACGAGGAAAACATGAAGCTGACGGAGAAGATGGGCAATCTCGTGTGTCCCATCTGAGCAGCCGGATTGATCCGGCTTCGACGAACCCGCTGACGATTCACTTTCCATTGTCGATAACGACAGGGAATTCACAATGACCCAGCACTTCGATCTGATAGGCCCCGGGCTCGTGGACAGCGGTCGTCGTATCACAGTGACTGCACCCTGGGACGGCGCTGAAATCGCGATGGTGTCGGCCCTCGATGCTGCCGGTGTAGAGACCGCGCTCGACACCGCCTGGCGGATTTTCCGCGACCGGGGCCGCTGGCTGCCGCCGTCGCGGCGTATCGAGGTCCTGGAGCGGGCCGCGGACATCATGCGGGAGCGCGAGGAGGAACTGGCCGTCGAGGCCGCGCGCGAGGGCGGCAAGCCCCTGATCGATTCCCGCGTCGAGGTGGCGCGCGCCATCGACGGGATGAAAAGTTGCGTCGAGTGCCTGCGCACGGAGGGCGGGGTGGAGATCCCGATGAACCTCAATGCGGCCTCGGCCAATCGGCTGGCCATGACCACACGCGAACCGATCGGCGTCGTCGTGGCCTTGAGTGCATTCAATCACCCGCTGAATCTCATCGTCCACCAGGCGGGTCCCGCCATCGCCGCGGGATGCCCGGTGATCGTCAAGCCCGCCGAGGCGACGCCGCTATCGGGGTTCCGTTTCGTGCAGATCCTCCTCGAGGCCGGGCTGCCGGAGGGCTACTGTCAGGCCGTGGTGGTGGACGACGTCACCCTGGCGGAGAAACTGGCGACGGATCCGCGTGTGGGATTCCTGAGCTTCATCGGCAGCGCCGCGGTCGGATGGATGCTGCGCTCGAAACTGGCGCCGGGCACGCGTTGCGCCCTGGAGCACGGCGGCGCCGCACCGGTGATCGTCGCGCCGGACGCGGACCTCGACGACACCTTGCCACTCGTCGCCAGGGGTGGCTTCTACCACGCGGGGCAGGTCTGCGTCTCTGTGCAGCGCGTGTTCGCTCATGCCTCGATCGCCGACGAGGTTGCCGAGCGTCTTGCGACGCTGGGCAAGGCGATGGTTGTCGGCGATCCGACCCGGCCGGAGACCGAGGTCGGGCCCCTTATCCGGAACCGGGAGGTCGAGCGGGTGGCGGCCTGGGTCGAGGAGGCCGCCGACGGAGGCGCGGTGCTGCGCGGCGGGGGCAGGCGGCTGTCCGACAGCACCTATGCCTGCACCGTCCTTCAGGACGCCCCGGCGCAAGCGAAGGTCAGCACCCGGGAAGTCTTCGGTCCGGTCATCAGCGTGTATGGATACGAGGCCATCGAAGAGGCCCTGGCGCGCGCCAACGGACTGCCGTTCTCGTTTCAGGCGGCGGTGCTGACCCGCGACGTGGATACCGCCATGCGTTGCTTTCGCGGCCTGGATGCGGCGGCGGTCATGATCAACGACCACACGGCGTTTCGCGTCGACTGGATGCCGTTCGCGGGGCTGCGCGAATCGGGATACGGGGTCGGGGGCATCCCCTATACGTTCCGGGACATGCAATCGGAGAAGCTGATGGTGCTGCGTTCCCGGGCACTGTGAGGTGATTGCCCTGCCGCAAGATTCATCGAAATTCGCGCCTGCCGATGCGGTTGCGTAATCCAATGAACGTCATCGATTTCGGGCACAACGTTGGATTACGGCGAGGCCGGTCTCGCCAACGAATTCCAGATTGCCCCTTCCCCCTTGGGGGGGAAGGCTGGGATGGGGGTGGGCGTCTTGGGATGGCACGGTAGCGGCCGTGAGTCTCGACCCCCCTCCCGGCCTCCCCCCTGCCAGGGGGGAGGAGATCACGGGGAGTTCAGCGTCGCGTAAACCGACAGATTGTCTACTCCTTGTTCTTGTGGCAGAACAGGGCGATATCGGTCCTGTCGAAGTCCTCGAATGCGAGGATCGCGTCGTAGCTTTTTTCCGCCACCGGCGTGGGGTTGCACCTTACGTCCGTGACGGTCGCGCCGCCCTGCGGTGTCACGTCCACCGAGATGCCGTTGGCGACGGTGACCTCCTGATAGCCGCTTGCCGCCGCGAACTTGAGGTCCGCGATAGTGATGTCACCGCCGAGCGAGACGTCCTGGTTCGCCATCGCGTTGATGAAACGAACCGAGGCGCGGTTGGCGCCTGCGGGGTTCCTGAGTTGCTCGAAGACCCCGATCGTCGTGGTATCGGTCGGGACGTCACCCATGGCGACCACGGTGTAGTTCCTGGCCTGTCTCAGTTGGTTCGAGCCCGAGGAGGCAACCCGCGCGCCGTTGTCCGAGCGGTCGGCGTCGAAGTTGACGTCGTCGATGGATCCCGAGCCGATGAAGATCGACTCGCGCTTCGCCGTAGCGGACGTGCTGTAACCCTGGTCTTTCAGAAAGGCGCCCGGTACAACGTCGGTCGAGACGTCCACCGTGATGTCTGCCGCGGAGGCGGCGGTCATCTGGTTGTAGAAATGGATGTTGGTCTGGTTGAGGATCTCTTCGATCACCTCGTCGACATCACTGCTGTCGCAGGCGGTGAGCAGCAGGAGTACGAGTGCGCCGGATAGCGCGGTAGCGGTAAACGAACCGTTCATGGATAGACCTCTTGATCGTGAAATTGCCGGTTCTGGTTGCCGGCGCGAATCCGAACGAGTCTCGCGATCGCTGCTGTTGGTGTCAAGGGAACGCTGTAGGATTTATGTTCCCGTTTCCAGGCAATGTTTCCGAAGCCCGCGATCCTGATATCCTTCTACCACCGTGTTTCACAACGCTCAGCCGCGGAACACGGACCGGCCCATGTCGAATGGAAACCTGAAAACCGACCGGCGCGCTGCTCATGACGCTTGATTTCGACCCGATCCAGACCCTGGCATTCGCCATCCTGGTCCTCTACACCGGGACGTTCGTGATCTCCAGGGTGGGGTTCCTGCGAGAGAACAATGTCCCGGTCCCGGTGGTGGGCGGGCTTCTGTTCGCGGTCCTCACCGCCGCGCTATACGGTGCCCTGGATATCCGACCCGGATTCGACATGGCGCTCAAGGAACCCATGATGCTGGTGTTCTTCGCGACCATCGGGCTGGGAGCGGACCTGAAACTGCTGAAGCAGGGCGGACCCAGGCTGCTGCTGTTCGCCCTGATCTGCCTGGCCTATCTGATCGTTCAGGACGGCATTGGCATCATGACCGCCATGGGGCTTGACCTGCACCCCCTGGTGGGACTGCTCAGCGGGTCGATCACCCTGTCCGGCGGTCACGGTACCGGTGTGGCATATGCCCAGCAGTTTTCGGATGTCAGCAACCTGGCCGGGGCCATGGAACTCGCCATGGCCTGCGCCACGTTTGGTCTGGTCCTCGGTGGTCTGATCGGCGGCCCGGTGGCGGGCAGGCTGGTCCGAAAACACGGTCTGCGTCCCGCGCCAAGTTCGGAATACGGGCCGTCGGGGAAAGATTCGGAAGCCGCGCCGCAGGTGGCGCCGATCGACGGTCAGCACTTTCTGCTGTCGCTCCTTTACGTGGTCATCTGCCTGATCGCCGGGCGCGCCCTCTATGCCCTTCTGTCAGGCGCCGCGTTTACCCTGCCGAGTTTCGTCTGGTGTCTGCTCGTCGGCGTGGTGATACGCAACGTCTCGGGCGTACACGACCGGCTGCATGTGCACGGGCAGACCATGGACCTCATCGGCAACCTGTCCCTCGCACTGTTCCTGGCCATGGCGCTGATGTCGCTGCAGATCTGGAACCTGTGGAGCCTCGCCGGACCCCTGCTCGTGCTGCTGGGCATCCAGGTCATCGGCATGATGTTCTTCGCGACGTTCGTGACCTTTCGCGCCATGGGCGGCAACTACGATTCCGCCGTCATTGCCGGGGGGCACTGCGGTTTTGGCATGGGATCGACACCGACGGCGGTGGCCAACATGGAGGCCCTCACGAGCCGGTACGGGCATTCACCCCAGGCATTCCTGGTCGTGCCGCTGATGGGCGCGTTTTTCATCGACGTGCTCAACGCCATCGTGATCCAGGGGTATCTGGCGTTGCCGTTGTTTGGATATTGATGACATCCCGTGCGTGACCTGACCCGCTTCGTCCTGATTGCCTGCCTTGCACTGGTGGGCTGCAGCCGGGGCCCGGAAGTCGCCGTGTTGCGTGGCGACCTCCGGGCACTCATCGATTCCGGTTTTTCGGAGGGGCTTTTCGCCATTCGCGAGTTGTCGCGCAAGGGGGCGGCCCCCTCGGAGTCAGGAGACCTGTATGTCTATTACGACGCCGACCTCGAGTTTCTGCGTGACTACGAACTGACTTCCTGGCGTGGTCTCAATCTGGGCACGCTGGCGGCCGTGCTCGGCGCGACGCCGTCCGGGATCACGGGGTTCAGAAACCAGGGTAACCTCGAGGGCGACCGTTTGTCCGTCCGCGGCCGCCTGCTTTATGAACGCAGCGGTGATGGTGCCTGGGAGCGAATCGTGGACAAGACCGCGATGGCGCCGCCGGCGCCGGCCGCCGTCGAGACCCTGGAAGGGAGCGGCCCGGAAACGGTGCTGCGGAGTGTGCGCGAGCTGCTCGGCCACGACAACGCCGGCTACCGGGAGACGAAGGACGCCGTTGTCGTCAAGCAATTGCGCCAGGCGGTGGCGCAGATCGACCTCCGTCTGGCGCGTCTCGACGGCGCCCTGCCATTCGGCACGGGCTGGCCGTCGGGCAGCTACCACCTGTTCGGCGATGCCTTTTCACGCTATGCCGGCAACAACGGCCTCCCCGTGTACAACTACGCCTCCCAGGGGAGCGTGGAGAATGGTGTCAGCCTTCAATCCGGGCGCCTGAGTTTCGCGCTGATCCAGAGCGACGTGGCCGAGACCCTCTACAATGGCTGGCTCTCGGAATACCTGTTTCCGCAACCCGATCTGCGTTCCATGGCGAGCCTGTGGCCGGAGGCGGTACACATCCTCACCCTGGAAGGTAACGGCATCCGTGAATACCGGGACCTGCGGGGTAAGCGCCTGGCGGTCGGCAGCATGCGCTCGGGCAACCGGTTCACCACGGTGCGGATCTGGCGGGAATCGGGGTTTGCGACGCCGGACGTCTCGGAGATCCGGGAAGCAGGATTGGGGGAGAGTCTGGCGGCGCTGGAATCGGGGCAGGTGGATGCCGTTTTCGTCACCGGTGCAATACCCGACCCGGCCATTCAGAATCTGGCAAGGCGCCGCAACGACCTGCGGCTGGTGGCGATCGATCCCGAGGTGATCAGCCGCCTTGAGAAGGACTTCTTCGCATACTACGACGTGACCGCCCCGGCAAGGACCTACCCCGGTCAGACGGAGCCGTACCGGACCCTGGGGCTGGCGGCGTTGCTGATCACCAACCGCAAGACCCGCGACGAGGACGTGGAGCGGTTTCTCGACCTGATGGTGGACGGGGCCGACGTTCTATCCAAAGACTTTTACCGGGCCGGTTTCATCTCCGGAAAGACCGCGCGCCTGGGAATCTCCATCCCGCTGCATCCGGGCGCGGAACGCTTCTACGAACGGCGGCGGGAGGCTGCCGAGGTAGCACCCTGACTTTGTTTCCAATCTCTTCGGGCATGACCAAAGCGATAAAGAAATAGTAGGGTGGACAAGTGCAACGCAGTCCACCATTTGTAGTGTCTCAGTGCCTTGCTGGTGGACTGCGTTGCACTTGTCCCTACTGATTCCTACGCGACTTTTCTGCCGATATGGATCCTGACGCGTGTCAGGCGATTCCGCCGGGGGCTGGCGATGCGTCGTCCGCCTTTAAGATCCGGATATCCAGCGGCCGTGACGTGTCGATGTGGATGTTGCGCTGCGGGAAGGCGATGACGATGCCGGCCTCGTTGAGCTTCTCGTTGATCAACTGGTGCAGGCTGCTGATGGTCGAGAGGCGGGAGTCGAGTGAATCCAGATAACACCGCATGATGAGCGTCAGGGAATTCTCACCGAATCCCTCGAAGGTGATCAGCGGTGCGGGGTCCTTCAGAAGGTTGGGGATTTCCGTTGCGGCCTCCGACATCAGGTCCATGGCCTTGCGGACCTCGGTACCGTAGGCGACGCCGACGGTGATCACGATACGGTTCATCTGGTCGGACAGCGACCAGTTCAGCAGCCGCCCGGTGATAAATTCCTTGTTGGGCACCAGCAGTTCCTGCTTGTCCCAGTTGGTGATTGTCGTTGCCCGGATCTGGATGCGCGAGACCACCCCGGTCGTGTCACCGACGGTGACGATGTCGCCGACCCGCACGGGTCGCTCGAACAGGATGATGATGCCGCTGACGAAGTTGGCGACGATCTCCTGCAGGCCGAAGCCCAGCCCTACGCTCAATGCGGCCACCAGCCACTTCAGTTCGGACCAGCGCCCGCCGAGGATGGTGAAAACGGCCATGATACCGCCGGCCACCAGGGTATAGCTCAGCAGGGTGGTGATGGCGTACCGGGCGCCGTGGTCGATGGACAGACGCTGCAACACGACCATCTCCAGCAGGCCGGGCAGGTTCTTGACAGCAACGGTCGTGAAGACCGCCAGCACGATCGCGAGTCCCAGGTCCGCGAGCGTGATCGGCACCATCTTCGCGACCCCGTCCACGACCTGTTCGTGTTGCCACAGTGAGATCTTGTCGAGTATCCCCAGTGCGGGGAGCACCTCCGACCAGATCCACCACAGGCCGACAATGGCCGAGATTCCGAGGGCCATGTACAGCAATTTCCGCGTCTGCGCGTCGATCGCGTCGATGTCGATGGTCGATTCCTCTATCTCGATACCCTGAATCTCGTCGGTGGTCGTGTGCTTGTCCTCACCCGCGGCCGCCTCCCGCTCCTCCCGCTCCTCCCGCTCGAGTTGCCGTTTGAGTCTCTTGCGCGCGAGTCCCAGCCACCTGAGGGCGAGTTCGCGCGCCACGATCAGGCCCAGGACAAGCCAAAGCGTGTTGATCAGACGCAGGGTCAGCGTTCCCGCCGTGTAGAAGTACCCGACCATCGCCAGCGCGGCCAGCGAGAGCGGGGCGGCAATGGCGACGGGAAACCATACCCATCGCAGGCGATTGAGCGGCCCGCCGGCGTGGGACCGGAGATAGTGGCTCGCGGGTCCCTTCAACGGGTGAAGCACCCGGGACAGGAATCGGGTGATGGTGAGCATGACCAGGACAAAGGCCGCCAGACCGAGGCTTCCACCGTAGAGCGGGTCCGCGGGATCGGTCGCGGTCGCGGCGACGAAAGCACCCGGGACCGCGAAAAGCATCAGTTGGCGTATCTGGGGGCGCAGTACCTGGAGGGTAGGTTGCGACCATCGAAAATGGCCTTCGGCAACCCCTCGAGGGGCGCAGAAGATCTGGAACACCCTGAGGTTGAACAGGATGGGCGCGGTGATGGTGAGCCCGTCGGCCACCGCGCTGGTGAATGCCTCCGGGGCGGACGCCGCTTCGAGCCGGTACCCGAGCCAGGCCAGGAGCAGGGCCGAGGGGACCGCAAGGAGGAGCGTGACGAGCAGACCGAGCAGTGTCTTCGAGATCGAGTCGGACTCGCCGCCCACGGCCTTCGTGGTGTTTCGGAGTATCGTCCAGAACCGCATCCGGAAGCCCAGGAGCAGGCCGAAGACGAGCAGAATGCCTGCTGTCAGGATCGGGTGCGCGCGCGCGTCCAGGACGGTCTCGCTCAGGACCTCGAGCCACCCCTGCGGGGATGTGATCCACAGCAATGCGCCCGGCAACTCGGTCAGCGTCTTGCGATTGACGGGCCTGCGACTGGGTATCCATAGCAGGTTCTCACCCAGGAAGGCGTCGTATTCCCTGGCAATCTCGTTCAGATGCTGGTGGGCGTAGTCGACTTCT
>JAYENI010000289.1:0-19096 GCA_034722015.1 Pseudomonadota bacterium | reverse complement strand
TCAACGTTTGATCGTGGCCGTGCGGTGTGCGCGCAAACCAGTCGGCGACGCGCATCGTCACCGGACCCTGGCTGCTGTTGCGCACGATGGTCCCGAAGAAGCAGTACTCCGACAGCGTTTTGAGCATCGCCGGGGTGAAACCCTTGGAGCCGAAGACGGCGCTCACATAGTCGCCGTGGAGTTGCGCGAGTTCGAAACTGAAGCCCGATTGCGCGTGCTGCCAAATCCATAAGCCCGTTTTCGGATTCTCGCGCCGCTCCGCAGCGGGGCCTGGTCCGGCCAGGACCATCGCTGACAGAATCACAAGAAAGGCCAGGGGCCACCCTGCGTTGGCGCGGGGCGGGCGTTGCCGCGTTTGTTTCAAGTCGTTCACCATCGGATAAGACTTGTGAAAGAGTACGGTTCCCAGCCTCGAAATTGGTTCAATGATAGGTCATTGACCTTTCTCGTGCCGCCTTTCGCACACCCATCGCTCGTTTCATCGATTCAGGAACCGGCACGCCTGGCGCATGGAAAGGCCCGAGCGCGGTGGCGCTCCTGCAAACGGACCCGATCACTTTCGCGCGGCTTACTGTCGATGGCGCGGTTGGACATAGCCGGTTCTCGCATGCTCCCGCCCGTTGGAGTCGAATGCACAGGGCCTGGATGTGCTTCAGCTTGAAGGATGGTCACTGTCCAAGCCCCTTTTTCTTTTCAAGGGACACGAGCGGTCACCGGTAAACCCCAGGGCGGTTCAGCTCCGAGGAATTCCGACGACGCTGCCACCCAATTGCCACATTTGATCCCGATTTGGCCATTTCCGGGCCACGGCGGGGACAGGATTTCCGCGTGTAATTGATTTGAACCGAAATTCCGGCGCCGAAAGGGAATTCACTTTGCCAGGGATGGTGCGCTGGACCACATGGAGACAGGTGATGCGAGCAGACGGACAAGGGTTGACCGGTTTTCTTGATTCCGCAGTGCCGGCGCCGGACGTCAGGCGGGGCACGGGGCGATTTTTTGCGCGACCTTCGGTACGGACAGACCGGCTGGTGATGACCCTGATGCTGCTGGCGGGCCCGGGGTCGCTATCGGTGCTGTCGCAGGCGCATGCGATCGAGAGGGACGAAGCGAGGCTGAACAGTGTGGAGTCGGCTGCCCTGTTACTGCGCGGACCGGACGGTGAGATCGAGGGACGTGCGATCGAACTCGGCGTGGACGTGGCGGTTTCCATCGGCGGCGTACTGGCTCACGTCGAGGTGTCGCAGGAATTTCGCAACGACGGCAAGGCGTGGGCAGAGGGCGTTTACGTCTTTCCGCTGCCTGACAATGCCGCCGTCGACTCCCTGGAGATCCGCATCGGAGAACGCGTGGTCAAGGGAATCGTACAGGAGCGGGGCATGGCCCGCGTGAGCTACGAGACGGCCAAGGCGCGGGGACAGCGCGGCGCCCTGGTGGAGCAGGAACGACCCAATCTGTTCACGGTTTCGGTCTCCAACATTCCGCCGGGCGAGGCGGTCAGCGTCGAGTTGAAATATCTGCAGACGCTCCGCCAGGTCGATCGTTGGTATCGTTTCCGGTTTCCTCTCGCGATGACCCCGCGCTATATCCCGGGACGGCCGTTCGAACAGCCGGAAATCCGTCACACCGGCAGCGGATGGGCGGGGAATACGCGCAGTGTCCCCGATGCCTCCCGGATCAGCCCGCCCGTCGTATCCCCACGGGAGCGCGAAGCGATGCGACAGGTCCGGTTGACGGCCGCGCTGAACAGCGGTTTCGCCCTGGAATCGGTCGACAGCACGTACCACGATGCAGTCATCACGCGACGAGGAACCGGGCGATACGAGATTGCACTCGCGGCCGGTGAGGTCCCGATGGATCGCGACTTCGAACTGGTGTGGTCACCCCTGGCGCGGGACACGCCCGAGGCGATGGCATTCAGAGAAGTGATCGGAGACGACACTTACCTCCTGCTCACGTTGATGCCCCCGGCACCTGAATCGGCGTTGATCGCCCGGCCGAGGGAGGTGGTGTTCATCATCGACGTCTCCGGTTCGATGGCCGGGGCCTCGATTCGCCAGGCCACGGCGGCGCTGGGTCTCGCGCTTTCCCGGTTGCGCCCGGATGACCGGTTCAACGTGATCGCCTTCAGTGATTCGCACCACGCCCTGTTCGGCGCCCCGGTTCCGGCGGACCCGTCCCATCTGTCGCGTGCCGAGCGGTTCGTCGCCGGTCTGGAGGCGTCCGGGGGCACCGAGATGCGCGCCGCGCTCGATGCGGCCCTGACCGGCGACGCGGCCGCGGGCCATCTGCGGCAGATCGTCTTCGTCACCGACGGCAGCGTCGGGAACGAGACCGAGATTTTCCGGCTGATCGAACGCAAGGCGGGTGATGCACGTCTGTTCACCGTCGGGATCGGGTCCGCCCCCAACACATCGTTCATGAGCGGAGCAGCCCGCTTCGGCAGGGGGACGTTCACACTCATCGGTTCAACGGACGAGGTCGAGGAAAAGATGACCGGGCTGCTTTCGAGGCTCGAGCACCCGATGGTCACGGACCTCGAAGTGGACTGGCCGGTCGGTGCGGACGCCGCGCCGGAAAGACTGCCGGATCTGTACGCCGGGGAACCGTTGGTCCTCGCGGCCCGGTTACCGGAGCGGGGCGGCGAAGTGAAGGTTCGGGGCATGGTCGCGGGAGGCGCCTGGACACGTGTCGTGCGTGTGGATGACGCGGTCTTGCAGCAGGGCGCGTCGAAGATCTGGGCGCGATTGAGGATCGGGGCGTTGATGGACGCCGTGACACGCGGCGAAGACCAGAACAGGATCCGGTCCGAAGTCACTGCCCTGGGACTTCGCCATCAGCTCGTGACCCGGTACACCAGCCTGGTGGCCGTCGAAAGTGCGCCCACTCGCCCCCCGGCGGCGCAGTTGCACAGCGAGACCGTCCCGCAAATGCTGCCTGCCGGACAGCAGTACGCGGTGATATTTGGCGGCTTTCCGGCCACGGCCACCCCGGCAACGGCCCATCTGGCCGCGGGTGGCGCAGCCGCCGGGGCCGCGCTGCTGCTTGTGGGGTGGCGCCGGTTCGGAAACCGCCGCACCCGCGCATGAGGGCCGCGTCGATGACGTTTATTCTGATCCTTTCATCGGTCGCTCTGTGGAACTGGGCGTCGGCGGGTTATATCCATCTCAAGGCAAGGACGGCGGCTCACCTGCTGGAAAGGGCGTGGGGACGGATGCTTCGCGGGGAGGAGGACGCCAGACCCTGGCCGTGGGCGGACACCCGGCCTGTCGCGAGATTGCGCGCGCCGCGCCAGGGTATCGATCACATCGTCCTGGATGGTACGAACGGCGGTGCGCTGGCCTTTGCCCCCGGCCGGATGGCGACACCCGAACGGGACGGCGAGGCGGGAGGGGCGATCATCGCAGGTCACCGCGACACGCACTTCAGGTTTCTCCGTGGCGTGCGGAAGAACGATATGCTGGAGGTCCAGGGCGAAGGCGGAGAGTGGCGGAACTTCCGGGTCGAAAGCATGGTGATCGCGGACAGTCGACATTCAGCGCTTCGTCTGGACGCGGCGGACCGGCTTGTCCTGGTGACCTGTTACCCCTTCGATGCCGTCGTGCCCGGCGGGCCCCTTCGATACGTTGTTTCGGCCGTCCCGGTTGAAACAGCGGAAATCCCTACTCGTCCGGATCGCCCAGCCCGGAATTGACCGTGGCGGGGTCGATCCCCAGACGATTGCAGAGCGTGACGATTTCGATCTTTTTCGGCAATGCCTCTCCGCCCCCGGCCCTGCCGACGGCGAGGCAGATCCGCGCCAGCAGGGTGGCGGATTCGGGATCGCCGGACACCGCGGCGATTGCCCGCAGCGCCTTTTCCCTCCCCTGACGCGGAGCGTTCAGGATGTCCTCGACGTGTCCGTCGAACAGATCCACGCCTTCGTGGGGATCAAAGATCCTGAGTTTGTCGACGGCGTCGAGGATCTGGTCCAGCCTGACCCGTTCGCTGAATCGCACCCGGCCGTCCGACACTGCCACGAGCGCGCATGCCGCCATGGCGGCCTTGAGGAGGGGTTTCCTTCGGTGACGTGCGAGTGCCGCGCGAAACGTGTCTGCGATCCGGGTCACATCACTCCGTATCGGCAGTGGTCCCATGTCCGGGGCGTCCCGTGCTCAACGCCGCCAGGACACTTCACTCAGTGGTGTCGAATGCGTATCGGGTCTCGACCACCTGGTCCTTGCGTTCGCTGAAATCGCCCAGCGGTCGGGCAAAGGTGTACTTGAAGGGATAGTCCACCATGGCTTCTCGCGCCTCGCCGACACTCGTCGTCGCGAGTCCGGTAGCCGTGAATGGCAGGGCTGCGATCCAGCCGACGGTGCCCACCAGCGAGGCCACCAGTGTGGTCGGGCGCGACAGGAACAGGTCGAAGGCCATGACCCCGAGCGAGGGGTCTTCTGTTCCCGTTTTCTGGCGATCGATATATCCCATCTCCGGCTCGCTGGTCCCGGCCGCTTCCCCGGCGGCGAGCGACGCGAGCGGAGCGAGGGTTATCAGGAGCGCGGTTAGGACGGCGAGCAATCCGTGGCGCGAATTTGTCATGGCTGACCTCGTGATAGGGAAACGCTGAACAAACGGCTGCGACAGCGCATCGTTGTCTGGCGCGGTGTTCGCTCCCCCGCTTGTCCCTAAAAAATATTCCGGCCGCTCGGACAGGCTCCTGGCGTGCTGCATCCGCCTCGCTCGAGCGTTCATGGGTTCCCGAACGAGGACGAGCCGCAACGAGGTTCCAACCAGCGAGTCTACAGTATGAACGGGGCGACCGACCTGTCAACCCGGATGCATGCGACAGGCGTCCGTCGCCGCGTTGAAATCCATAGAACAAGGTGGAGCAGGGTAATAGAATAGCGCCACCGCCAATCCAGGACGCACCCAAAAATCCACGTATGACGCCTTCCTACGACGCCGCCGATATCGAGGTGCTCAGCGGACTCGATCCGGTACGAAAACGCCCCGGCATGTATACCGACACGACCCGCCCGAACCACATGGCGCAGGAGGTCATCGATAACTCGGTGGACGAGGCGATTGCAGGATTCGCCCGGACCATCGAGGTGATGCTGTACAAGGACGGCTCTCTACAGGTCAGCGACGATGGCCGTGGCATGCCGGTCGATATCCATCCGGAGAAAAACGCACCCGGTGTGGAGGTGATTCTCGGCACGTTACATGCGGGCGGCAAATTTTCGGGTGACAACTACCGGTTTTCCGGTGGCCTCCACGGGGTCGGTGTGTCCGTGGTGAACGCGCTTTCGCGGCATCTGGAGGTGTGGGTGCGCCGTGGCGGTAAGGAATTCAACATGGCCTTTGCCGACGGCGAGAAGGTTTCGGACCTGGAAGTCGTCGGTGACGTAGGCAAACGGAATACCGGCACGGTCCTGCGCTTCTGGCCCAATCCATCTTATTTCGACACCCTGTCGTACTCGGTCCCGCGTCTTCGCCACCTGCTCCGGGCCAAGGCGGTGCTGTGTCCGGGCCTGACCGTTCGATTCTCGGACGAGAACACCGGTGAGTCGCTGGAGTGGAACTACGCCAATGGTCTGGAGGCCTATCTGGCGGAGGCCGTGGCCGGATATGAATTGGTGCCGCCGGCCCCGTTCACCGGCAGTTTCGAGGGTCATCAGGAGGCCGTCGACTGGGCGGTGATCTGGCTGCCCGAAGGCGGTGAGGGCGTGGCCGAGAGCTACGTGAATCTCGTCCCGACCACGCAGGGCGGGACGCATGTCAACGGTCTGCGTTCCGGTCTTACCGAGGCCGTGCGTGAATTCTGCGAGTTTCGCAATCTGCTGCCGCGCGGCGTCAAGCTCGCCCCCGACGACGTCTGGGAGGGCGTGAGTTACGTGCTTTCGGTGAAAATGCTGGAACCCCAGTTCGCCGGGCAGATCAAGGAACGTTTGTCGTCACGCGCGACCGCGGCCTTTGTTTCGGGCGTGGTCAAGGACGCATTCAGCCTGTGGCTCAACCAGCACGCCGAAACCGGCGAGCAAATCGCTCGCCAGGCAATCTCCAACGCCGGCAAGCGCCTGCGCGCAGGCAAGAAGGTGGTGCGCAAGAAGGTGACCGCGGGTCCCGCCCTGCCGGGAAAACTCGCGGACTGCTCACTTCAGGACCTGTCGCGCACGGAACTGTTCCTGGTCGAGGGTGACTCGGCCGGCGGGTCCGCGAAGCAGGCGCGTGACCGCCAGTTCCAGGCGGTGATGCCGTTGCGCGGCAAGATCCTCAATACCTGGGAAGTGGAACACGAACGCGTGCTGGCCTCCCAGGAGGTGCACGACATTTCGGTAGCAGTCGGTGTCGAACCGGGATCCGACCGACTGGACGAACTGCGCTACGGCAAGGTTTGTGTTCTCGCGGACGCGGATTCGGACGGTCTTCATATTGCCACGCTCTTGAGCGCCCTGTTCCTGCGCCACTTCCGTACCCTGGTAACGGCCGGCCACGTCTATATCGCGATGCCGCCGCTGTATCGCATCGATATCGGCAAGGCGGTTTTCTATGCCCTGGACGACGGGGAGCGGGACGGTGTCCTGGACCGGATCGCCGCGGAGCGCAGAAAGGGGAAGGTCACCGTGACACGTTTCAAGGGCCTTGGTGAAATGAACCCGCTGCAACTGCGCGAGTCCACCATGGCGCCCGAGAGCCGGCGTCTGGTCCGGTTGACCGTGGAAGAGGGTGATGACACCAACGGGATGCTCGACATGCTGCTGGCAAAGAAACGCGCCGCGGACCGACGTGGCTGGCTGGAACGCAAGGGCGACATCGCGCAAGTGTAGCGCGCGGATGCTCAAATGCGACGCGCCGTGCTCCTCACGTGCGGCGGACGGATTCATAATTCATCGACGAACCAATGGCTGAAAACCTGGAACTGGATTACGAGGGCATCGAGCGCATGCCGCTTCGTGCGTTTGCCGAGAAGGCGTACCTGGACTACTCCATGTACGTCATTCTCGACCGCGCCCTGCCGCATGTGGGTGACGGGTTGAAGCCCGTGCAGCGGCGCATCGTCTATGCGATGTCCGAACTGGGCCTGTCGGCCGCATCCAAGCACAAAAAGTCCGCACGCACGGTCGGTGACGTTATCGGCAAGTTCCATCCCCATGGCGACAGCGCATGCTACGAGGCCATGGTGCTGATGGCGCAGGATTTCTCCTATCGCTATCCCCTGATTGACGGGCAGGGAAACTGGGGATCCCCCGACGATCCGAAGTCCTTCGCCGCGATGCGCTACACGGAGTCCCGTCTGACGCCCTATGCAAAGGTTCTCTTACAGGAACTGGGGCAGGGGACGGCCGACTGGGTCCCCAACTTCGACGGTACACTGGAAGAGCCGAAGATTCTGCCCTCCAGACTGCCAAACGTGTTGCTGAACGGCTCGACCGGCATCGCGGTGGGCATGTCGACCGACATTCCGCCACACAATCTCCGCGAGATCGTGGCCGCCTGCGTGCGCCTGCTCGAGGATTCGAAGGCGACACTCGAGGACCTGTGCGAGCACGTGCGCGGACCGGACTTCCCGACTCGGGCCGAGATCGTTTCGGGGCGGCAAGAAATCGTCTCGATGTACGCGACGGGGCAGGGTAATATCCGCTTGCGGGCGTGCTGGGAACGTGAGGATCGTGACATCGTCGTCACAGCGCTGCCGTATCAGGTCTCCGGCGCGCGGATCCTCGAGCAGATCGCCCAGCAGATGCAGGCGAAGAAGCTTCCGATGGTCGAGGACCTCAGGGACGAATCCGACCATGAACACCCGACCCGGCTCGTGATTTCGCCGCGTGGCGGTCGTACCGACACCGATGCACTGATGTCGCACCTGTTCGCCACCACGGACCTGGAGCGCGGCTACCGCGTCAACATCAATGTCATCGGCGTCGACGGCCGGCCGCAGGTCAAGGACCTCCTCGGGTTGCTGCGGGAATGGCTCGGATTTCGCACCGACACCGTCCGCAGACGCCTCGAATGGCGCCTGGGAAAGGTCCTTCGCCGCCTGCACGTCCTCGAGGGGCTTCTGGCCGCCTATCTGAATATCGACGAGGTGATCGCGATCATCCGCCGCGAGGAAGAGCCCAAGCCGGTTTTGATGAAGCGCTTCGATTTGACCGACACGCAAGCCGAGGCGATCCTGGAGTTGAAGTTGCGCCACCTTGCGCGGCTCGAGGAGATGAAGATCCGATCGGAACAGGACGCGCTGTCCGCCGAACGCGAGACCCTGGAAAAAACACTGAATTCGACGCGGCGGCTCAAGCGGTTGGTGCGTGACGAGCTGCTCGAGGACGCGGAAACCTACGGAGACGATCGGCGCTCGCCCGTCGTCGCGCGGGAGTCGTCGCGCGCCATGGATGAAACGTCGCTGGTGTCTTCCGAACCGGTGACGGTCATCCTTTCCCGCAAGGGTTGGGTGCGGGCCGCGAAGGGGCACGAGGTAGACCCCGATGCGTTGAACTACAAGTCAGGCGATGGGTTTCGGGCCGCGTCGCAGGGACGCGCCAACCGCCAGGCGGTGTTCCTGGATTCGACCGGACGCTGCTATTCACTGCCGGCGCATACCCTGCCCTCCGCGCGGGGGCAGGGCGAACCGTTGAGCGGTCGCCTCGCCCCGCCGGACGGGGCGTCATTCGTCGGCGTGATGATGGGGGAGGCGGAAACCCGCTTCATCGTGTCCACGAACGCCGGTTACGGGTTCGTTTGCCGGTTCGAGGACATGATGACCCGGAACAAGGCAGGAAAGGTCCTGGTGAACGTTCCCGGCGGGGCGAAAGTCCTCAATCCGGTACGCCTCCGGGAACCGGGAGTGTCGTTCCTCGTTGCGATTACCTCGAGCGGCCACATGCTGGTCACGGAGGGCTCGGCGCTGCCGGAAATGGCCAGGGGCAAGGGCAACCGGATTGTCAGCATTCCGCCGGCCCGGCTGAAGGAAGGACTGGAGTGGGTGGCTCACGTGGCGGTTCTGGCTCCGGGGCAGTCGCTGGTCGTGCACGCGGGAAAGAAACACAAGTTGCTGAAGCCCACCGAACTGGAAGAATACCGCGGTGAACCGGGAAAGCGCGGGCGCAAGTTACCCAGGGGATACCAGAAAGTCACCGCGATCGAAGTCGCGTAAGCTGTTTTTCGGGCACCGGGATTGAATCGGTGCGACCCGGCCCCATTTCTGATTGTTGTGGAGGGTATGCGGTTCGCCGCGAAATCAGCGTATTCAAGATTCGCGTACCCCGGTCCGAACCATTGGGTGCGGCGATCGAACCAAAAATTGCAGCAGGCAGACAGGTGGAAAGGAAATGATCAAGAGAGTCGTACTATTTCTGATAGCGAACTTCAGCGTACTTGCGGTGCTGAGTGTATCGACGCGCATTCTGGGTGTCGATGCCTGGCTCGCCGAACAGGGGATGGCGGGCCAGCTGAACGGGCTGCTGATCATGGCTTTGCTGATCGGGTTCGGCGGTTCGTTCGTTTCCCTGGCGATCTCGAAATGGATGGCCAAGAAGTCGATGGGTGTTCAGATCATCGAGCATCCGTCCAACGCGACCGAACAATGGTTGGTCGAGACGGTCAGGAGACAGGCGGGTCAGGCGGGGATCGGCATGCCCGAGGTCGGTGTCTTTCAGTCGGATCAGCCAAACGCTTTCGCCACGGGGATGAACAAGAACGATGCCCTGGTGGCCGTCAGCACGGGACTGCTCGCCAGCATGGACGCCGGAGAGGTTGAAGCGGTGCTGGGTCATGAGGTCACGCATGTCGCCAACGGCGACATGGTGACCATGGGTCTCCTTCAGGGCATCCTGAACACGTTCGTGATCTTCTTTTCCCGTATCGTCGGTATCGTCGTGGACCGTGTCGTGTTCAGGATAGAGAACGGCATCGGGCCGGGGTACTGGATCGGGAGTATCGTCGCCGAGCTCGTACTGGGGCTGCTGGCCGCGATCATTGCGATGTGGTTCTCCCGACAAAGGGAATTCAAGGCCGATGCGGGGGGCGCCAGCCTTGCCGGCCGTGACAAGATGATTGCGTCCTTGCGCGCCCTTCAGCGGGTACACGAGCCGCATGATCTGCCGGGTGAGATGGCGGCGTTCGGCATCAGCGGGGGAATCGGCGACGGCCTGAAAAAACTGTTCCTGAGTCATCCGCCCCTCGACGAGCGGATCGCGGCGCTGCAGCGCGGGTGATGATACCGGTTGCGGCAAGGCGTTTCGGCGCCCTGCCGTACGGTGGCTCACCCCATCGTTGAAAAGTCGTAGTTCATCGACTCGGAAGGTTCCTGCAGAAAATTGCCCTGTATGTAGTTCACCCCGAGTCCCCACAGAACGGACAAGGTCCCGGCATCCTCCACGTAAGGGGCGATGGTTTCCTTGTTCATCGAATGTGCCGTGTCACTCAAGGTGCGTACGGCCTCCTGGTTCTCGTCGTCCTGACTGACGTTTTCCATCAGCGTGGTGCTGACCTTCAGGTAGTCGGCCGGGATCACCTTCAGCAGCTGGAAGGGTTTCAGACCGGTCCCGAAATCCTCGATGGTCAGCTTGCAATGCAGTTCCTGCAGTTGCCGGGCAAGCGCCTTGGCCTGTTTGAGATACGCGGTGATGACGTTCTCGGGCACCTGAAACACGACGTTGGCCGGGGGGACACGGGTGTCCCTGACAATCTCCGCGAGCCACACCACGAGTTCCTCGTCCTGAAGGGATCCCGCGCTCAGCTTGATGAACAGCGTGGTATCACGACCCTCGCTGCGAATCGACGCGAGTTTCTCCAGTGCGGCGCGGATCAGCCACCGATCGATGTCTGTCGCGACACCGGTGCGCTCGGCGCTGGGCAGGAATTCCCCGGGAGCGATGACGTCCCCGCTCTCGTCGCGCAGGCGCACGTAGACCTCGTAACGTTCTCCCTCGTCGCCGTGCAGACTGACGATGGGCTGAAACACCAGCGACAGCCGGCTTTCGACCAGTGCACTCAGCAGGCGGTCCTGCCAGAGCCTGTCGATTTGCTTCTGGGACATTTCCCCCTCCTGGGGGACGTAGGCGCCGTAGCGATTGGCTTCCCGTTTCCGGGATTCCGTCAGTGTTTTTTCCGCTCGCTGGAGCAGTTCGTCCGAGTCCGGTGAGTTTTCGTCTATCTGCACGGCGCCCTGGGAGACCTCGGCGGTTACCGATTTGCCCTCGACGTCCGAAATGTGGCCTTCGACCGCGGTCGCGAGACGCGCCATGCAATCCATCACGTTGGTCTGTTCCCAGTAGTGTGTTGTCAGGATCGAGAAGGTTTCCTCTCCAAAGCGCGCCAGGGCATCGTCCTCCTTGCACGTGGACTCGAGGATGCGCGCGATATCGGATATGACGATGTCGGTTGCCGCCACCCCGAGCCGGTTCCGAATGTCCTGGATATTGGAGATCTCGATCTGGATCAGGGCACTGTTACCCTGACCGATGGTGGCGTTCTGGATGGCCTCGTCGACCAGTGTCATGAAATATTTGCGGTTGAAGAGTCCGGTCGAGACGTCGCGCTGGCTCATTTGCGCGAGCTGGTCCTGGAGTTCCCGGGCGTCCGCCTGATTGCGGATCAGAATCTGGGTGCAGGGTTCACCGTCGACGGTTGCCGGACTGAATTCCATGTTGCCTTCGATGGCTTCGCCGGCAGCGTTCTGCAGGCGGATATCGATTTCGATGGGTTCCTGGCTCTTGTCGCTGAAATCCCGCAGCGCCGATTTGAACCGCGCCTGCTCGTCCGGTGCGACCATGTCCACCAGCGACATGCCCTCGACATCGTCGAAACTCCCGAATCCGAAGAAGTCCAGATAGGACTCGTTTGCGTAGACGTGCATGCCCTCGTGGACATAGCTGATCGAGTCGCGAGAGGTGTCGAGGAGGACGCGACTTCGCCGTTCGCACTCGGAAATGGCAGCTTCGAGCTTTTTGAAATCGCGCCAGAGATTTTGACACCTGACGGTGCGGTCCACGACCAGGGTAAACTGCTCACGGTTGTCGTTGTCAACGAGATCCTGGGCGCCCGCCTGCATGCATTCCACGGCGCTGGCCTCCCCCTCGGGCGCGACGGCAATGACCGGGATATGCTTGCCCGCTTCACGGATGGCGGCGACCGTGTTCTCGAGACTGACCTCGTCGAGGCCCAGCGTGCAAAGCACAAGTTGCGGGGAACGCTTGCGCAGTTGCTCGTTCAGCTCATCCATCGTCTCCGCGCGAGTCGCCCTGACGGCGTATCCGGCCGACTTCAGCATGCTGATGACCATGTCTGCGTCGTTCAGGTCAGTTTCGACAATGATCACCTGCAGTTTGTTTTCGTTGCGCAAGGTGTTCAACTCTCTTTTTGTTGGGACAATCGGGTCTCGAAGGGAACCATCGTCAGCCTGCAGTCTCTGGTGTGACGCGGTATCGCATGGTCCCGGTCAATCGGCTGGTTCAGAGTCTCGACCAAAGCGATTCGAATTCGTCATGGCTCGTCGAAGACTCGTCCGGTTCAGACAGGGAGATGTATCGAAACTGACTGAAAGAGCCTGTCTGTCCAACGAGCTCGGTGAGTTCGAGCCGATTTTCCCTGCTGTCCAGGGTCGCAATGACCCTGTCACCCACTGCAAATTCCCTGGGCGGCAGCAGCAGGGTCGAGGGTTGATTGAGGGCCTGGACCCCGGGCAGCACCAGTCCTTCGGAGGGTTCCGGTGAGGTATGTCTGGAGACGTCGACAAACTGAATGGCAATTGGCAGGATCCTTGGGCCCATCAGCTGCACCCCGATGTCCAGGGCGCCGGAACCGTAAGCCTGCATCCAGCGAATGACGCCGACATGACAGCGTGTCTTCGAGCCGTGGGGAAACCGCATCGCGATGATCTCCCCCACGTGAGCATTGCTTGCCTGGGCATCTTCGGTTCGCAGGCGGTAACCGCCCGCGCTGACGTTGATGACCCCCCAGATGTGGAATATTTCGTCTGTGTTGCGCCGGGGGAGGGTGCCATCCTTGTTGTCCCGGGTTTCAACAAAACTTTTCTCGCCGATCACGTTCCCTTTGGCGACCATGTCCCAGGCATCACCGCTGCTCATGCCGGTTTCGGTTTTCGCCCTGAATTCGAATCGGCCGGGTTTGACCAATTCCTCGGTATTGGGATCGATTGCCAGTGAAGACGGCGGTGTCAGGACATCGGACACGGCGTCTGCGATCGACGGTTCGTCCTGGATATCGGTTTCCTCGAAGGCCTTGTCGTCGCTACGACGGGCCAGATGAATGTTCGGCAAGCCGATGACAACCGTGGCCTCGGTCTCGAACCTCCCGGGTCCGCGGGAAAAGCGGCGCGATACGCTGGTCGTGAGATGTTGATGAAGTCGACGATACAGATCGACACTCAGGCTCTCCCGGGTCGTGCCTCGGCCCGGATCGGCCCCGGTTCCCTTGATTTGGGCCTGGATCGACTCGATCAGCACCCCGATATCGAGAAAACGCAGGTACGGCGAGCTTTCGATCTGGGATGCGGTCGCGCAAACCGGGGGCTCGTCACTGTCGAGATCCATGACGTACACGTTCCCCTCGGCATCGGGGGTCGGATCTCGCCGGACCATGCAACCACCGGTCGCACGCTCGAACCAGCTCGCTAACTTCGCGGCCTCGCCCTGACGCAGGCTTTGCGGTTTCGAGAGTTCCAGAAGCACCGTCTGCCTGAATGTGTCCTCGACTGTGGCTCGTGCCAATGATTCGTATTCCTCGTCCTTTACGTGCCTGTCGAGCAGGCCCTGTTGCTCGGCAAAGGCATAGAGCGCATACAAATCACGCCAGTTTCCCTCGTTGTAGCCCACGTAGCTTTCCATTGAGGACAAAAACTGCGCCTGCAGATAGCGCATCGCGCGTTGAACGGCCAGCGTCTGGGAGCGCGGGTCGAGTTTTCCCTTGCCGTTTGCGGCATCGTTGACGGCACTCTTGTATCCATTGGCCATCTCGTCCTGGATCGACAGGTTGAGCTGCAGGATTTTTCGGGTCTTGGCGGGGAGCGGGTAACTTCGCGCCAGCAGGTGTTTGTGCAGATTGCGAACGACCTGTCTCGCGGTTGGACGCATCAGTTCCATGATCTCGAGGCGTTTTTTCGGAGGAATCGCGAGGCGATTCGAGTCCCTGAGCCCTTCATAGAACTGCCGCGTGGATTCACCCATGTTGGTGGGTGGCAGCTCCTTGAGCCAGCGTTTGACCTTGCGCGGTTCGGCAAGCAGGGATTCCTTGTCGGGAGCGGATTGAAACGGGGTGTTCAGTTGCATGCGATTTTCTGCCGGATACCAGTGAGTAGCGCCAGGCCTGCCAAGGAAAACCTAAGTCATAGTGTAGTTTAGGAATGCCCCTGTGTGACCGGCCCTATCGCCTGCGTAGCCGCTATTTTCTCAGACAAGCAGGGTCTTCGAGGTCTTGCCAGGCTGCTCCCGGGCCAGCTTGGGTACGAGATATCCAGGCAGCGACGCTCTCAGGGCAAGATGCAGCTCCCGCGCCGATGGATCGGGAACGAGAAAATGCGCTGCACCTCGCACCCGGTCGAGGACGTGCAGGTAGTAGGGTATTACGCCAATGTCAAACAATCGTTCACTCAATTCGATCAACGTCCGGACATCGTCGTTCACGCCACGCAACAGGACCGACTGGTTCAGCAACACAGCGCCGGTCTTACGCAATCGGGACATCGCGAAGGCGACGTCCCCGTCGATCTCGTTGGGGTGATTGGCATGGATCACCACCGTTGTCGGGTGGGCCACGGATCGCATCCAGTCCAGCAGCGAATCGTTGACGCGGGCCGGTGCGACAACCGGTTGGCGGGTATGAATTCTCAGGCGCCGGATGTGCGGGATTTCGCCGAGTTGGGTGACGAGTTCCGACAGGCGTCTGTCGCTGAGCGTCAGTGGGTCACCACCGCTGAGAATGACCTCCCTGATCGAGGGTGTGTCGCGCAGGTAGGCGAGGGCCGCTGCCGTCGATCCGGGTGGGTTCTCGAGCTGGTAGGGAAAGTGCCGTCTGAAGCAGTAACGGCAATGAACGCCGCAGGCGCCGGTGACCACCATCAGGGCGCGTCCATCGTACTTGTGCAGGATGCCTGGCGCGACACGCGCGTTCAGGTCGCCGACCGGATCGCTGACGAATCCGTCAGGGCCGTCGAGCGCTTCGTCGATCACCGGCAGGACCTGGCGCAACAGCGGGTCCGATGGATCACCGTGTCGCATGCGGGAGGCAAATCCGCGGGTGACGCGAAATCCGAACAGTTCCGCCGCCCGTCGGGCCGCGGGTTTCATCGAGGGATCGAGCCCCAGCAGATCGATCAGTACCGCGGGATCGGTGATCATTTCCGTCCCCCGATTCATACCCTTCGGCAAGGTTTCAGGCTCCCGGCGAATCGCGGCAGCGCCGGGTACTGTGTGCGTCCCGGTGTATTCGAGGTTGCTCTGGTTTCCGCAGATTCGCATACCGGCTGTCCTGCCACTCGCCCAGCGGCTATCATAGACGGCTTGTCCGCCGAAGCCGTCAACGCTCCGAGGATGGTGGGCCGACTCGGTAGTTGCTGCTTCGAGGTGAACCCTCTGGACGCCGTTCTGACTCCGGTTTCCCGGGCGCAAGCCAATCCAGGTGATGACGACGCTCGGTTGTCAGTTAGCAGCGTCACCGGATGCCCCGGCAGGAACTTTCCCCTGCGGACAACCAATGGAAAATCTAGAAAATCGAGGGTGTCATGGCCACGTATAGTACCAATGAATTCCGGTCCGGTCTCAAGGTGATGCTGGACGGCGATCCACACAATATCGTGGAGAACGAATTCGTCAAACCCGGAAAGGGACAGGCATTCAGCCGCGTCAAGTTCCGCAATCTGAAGACTGGCAGAGTCATCGACCGGACGTTCAAGTCAGGCGAGAGCGTCGAGGCGGCTGACGTAATGGAGTCGGACCTTCAATATCTCTATAACGATGGTGAATTGTGGCATTTCATGCACCCGGAGACCTTCGAGCAGGTGGCGGCGGGCGACACGGCGATCGGCGATGCCGCACGCTGGCTCAAGGACCAGGATATCTGCGTGGTGACGCTCTACAACGGTAACCCGATTTCCGTAACGCCGCCCAACTTCGTTGAACTGAAGATTGTCGAGACCGACCCGGGCGTTCGGGGTGACACGGCCTCAGGCGGTACCAAGCCGGCCACCCTGGAGACCGGCGCCGTGGTCAAGGTCCCGCTGTTTATCGAGCAGGGGGAGATCCTCAGGATCGACACGCGAACCGGAGAATACGTCTCCCGGGTCAAGTAGCCCGGTGCAGGAGGCTGACTGGCGACCCGCGGCGGCGCCGGAGAGGCTCGCGCTCAGGGCCCGCGTACTGGCTGAGGTGCGCGACTTCTTTGCCCGGCGCGCGGTGCTCGAGGTCGAAACACCACTGCTGTCGCAGGCCGGGACCACCGATCCCAACATCGAGAGCTATACGGTCGCTGATGCGGACGGGTCGCTGCGCTTTCTGCAAACGTCCCCTGAGTTCGCCATGAAGCGCATGTTGTCCGCGGGAATCGGGGACATCTATCAGATCGGCAAGGCGTTCCGCCGTGCCGAGGCGGGCAGGTGGCACAATCCGGAATTCACCCTGCTGGAGTGGTATCGAACCGGCTTTGACCACTGGCGACTGATGGATGAGGTCGAGGCGCTTTGCAGGACCCTCCTCGGCGACGTCATTGTCGGAGAAACTCACTGGAAATCCTACTCCGCCGCCTTTGACGAGGCAACTGGCATCGATCCGAACGCGCCGGAACCGGGGGCGATCGCGGATTGCGCCCAGGCTCTGGGGCTGACGACAGTCGAATCCCTGGATACCTCACAGTGGCTGGACCTGTTTTTCTCCGAGGCGGTTGCCCGAAGATTCCCGGCGGGGCGTCTGACCTTCATCTACGACTTTCCCGCCGAACAGGCGTCCCTGGCCCGGATCCGGGACGGGTCCCCGCCTGTCGCGGAGCGCTTCGAGGTCTTCCTGGGACCGATGGAGCTGGGGAACGGCTTTCACGAATTGACCGATGCCGCCGAACAGCACGCGCGCTTCGAAGCGGAACTCAAGAGGCGTTCGCGTGCGGGAAAAGCCGGGGTCGAGATGGACCGGCGGCTGGTTGCAGCGCTGCAGGCCGGGATGCCGGAATGCGCGGGTGTCGCGCTGGGAGTCGACCGGATGCTTATGGCGCGGGTCGGGGCGACGCATATCGAGGAGGTGATCGCGTTTCCCTGGCCCCGGGCCTAAACCGCCGCTGAAAAACCCCCGGCCTGTCCCGGGGCCGTTCCGTCAAAGAATCTGACCGATGCGGCGGCCTACACGGCTCGGGCTCTCTTCCGACAGTCGTTCGTCCCAGGTCACGGTCCCGGGGGGAAACAGCAGAATGACCGTCGAACCCATGTTGAAACGACCCATTTCCTCCCCGCGACCGATTCTGGGGGATTCCTCACTGGCGGGGTAGTCCGTTACCTGTATTTTCTTGCCCATCGGGGGTGTGACGAGGCCGGCCCAGGTGGTTTCTATGGCGGCGACATTGATGGCGCCGACGAGGACCACCGCCATCGGTCCCGAATCCGTCTCGAACAGTGCCGCTACCCGTTCGTTTCTCGCGAACAGGCCCGGAATCGTTCGCGTCGCGAACGGCGCTACGGTAAAGAGCCGGCCCGGTACATGCACCATCCCGGTGAGGGTCCCGGCGCGTGGCATGTGGACGCGATGATAGTCGCGGGGTGACAGGTAGATCGTGCAAAACTTCCCTCCCTCGAACGGCGCGGACCGTCCAGGCTCCCCGCCGAGCAGGGTCCTCGCGGAGAACGATTGTCCCTTGGCCTGTACGACGTCGTCGCCGTTGAGATCGCCGATCTGACTGATCCTGCCATCCGCCGGGCAGAGCAGGGCCCGGGGGTCGCCATCGATCGTCCTCGCATCGGGCCGCAGTTTGCGAACGAAAAAGTCGTTGAAGGTGGCGTAGGTCCGGGGATCGGGCTCGGCCGCCTCGGACATATCCACGTTGAACCGGTGTGCGAAGGCACGGATCGCATGGTGCGTCAGTGGACTCCGGACGCGAGTGAGCCAAAATACGACCCGTGAGATGAGGTGGTGCGGGAGAACCTTGAACAACCAGGCCTTCACGTGCTCACCAGGCGTCGGGGCGTCCGGCATCAATATTGCTGCCCGTACGCGCCGTGCAGCGTGCGCAGGTCTGTGGCGAGTGCGGCGGGGTCGTGCGGGGCCGAAAAGACCGCGGCAAGTTCCCCGGCGGGTCCGGCAAGCAGGATTGAACCACTGTGGTCCACAAGATAGTTGTCCGGGTTGGATGGGTCCTCTACCTTTGCATGGAGGATCCCGAGTGACGAGGTGAGCTGCGCAAGCGCCTGCGCTTCGCCGGTTACGCCGACGAAATCCGGGTTGAAGTAGACCACGTAACCGGCCAGGTTCTCCGGCGAGTCCCGGTCGGGATCCACGGAGACGAAAACGACCTGTGTGTTCTCCCCGGCATCGTCGTTTTCCAGAAGCTGAGTGACCTGATTCAACGTGGAAAGTGTCGTCGGGCAGATGTCCGGGCAGTGGGTGTAGCCGAAGAACAGGAAGGTCCATTTTCCCTTCAGGCGGTCGTTATCGAATGGATCGCCGTTGTGGTCCACAAGCGCAAACGCCGGCATCGGACGCGCGTGCGCCAGCAGCGAGGTTCCGGACTGCAACTCGACAGGCGACCGCTTCTGGAGCCTGTCGCCCTGCAGGAGCCAGCCAACCGTGCTGCCGGCGGCAAGCGCAACGACCGCCAGCAGCATGAGCGGCAGGCGGTGGGATTTCGCTTGGGGTGTATTCGATGGTTCTGTGGTCACGGCGGCGATATTATTCCATACCCCGCGCCGGGCATCACCTGTGATCCGCGCGACACTGGAGCCAACCATGCAATCAGAGAGTGAGGGAAGGCCGCCAGGACCGGTCGCGGGCCCCGTGTCTGAATCCGGACCTGGCGCGCACGATTCGCAGTTGACGCGGGATCAGCTCCAGCGCGAGGTGGAAGAGACACTGACCGCTGGTGGCGCGGCGTTCGGGCACGGGACGGCGGACGCATGCGACGA
>JAYENI010000288.1:0-19120 GCA_034722015.1 Pseudomonadota bacterium | reverse complement strand
CTCGGAGGATTCAATCGCAAAATCATGAGGTTACATCGCCATGGCATCATCACCCAAATCAGGTTTCGAGCAGAACTACCAAACACTTCTCAAGCACCTGAAACTCAAGGGTCTGCAGCCTAAGACCTCCGCCGCCAACTGGATGGAGCAGATAGCTAGGTAGGAACATGGTGGACACCTAATACTGGGGGAGACAAAGAGTTTAACGCGGGCAGGTGTGAAAGTGCCCCGAAACTTGTGGGCAGGGCCAAGGGAGGAAGTAAATTGGTGGGCGGTACTGGGATCGAACCAGTGACCCTCGCCGCGTGAAGGCGATGCTCTCCCGCTGAGCTAACCGCCCCGGAGCAGAAACGTACGAGCAGCGTACCCCTCCAACGATTCCGTTGGGAAATCAACCAGTTACACACCATCCCTCAGCCGTGTGAAGGCAGTGCTCTCCCGCTGAGCTAACCGCCCGGGAAGCCGCCGGATTCTAGGGAGTCAGGTCGCGTTCGTCAATGCCGGGCCTGGACGACGCCAGGTTATTTCGTCCCGCGCCGCCGATATTCTGTGTCTTCAGTCGGGTTGCCAAGTCGCGGCTATACTTCGGTGTGGAGAAACTGGCTGGGAAATTCTGGAGCGCCGATGACTCGAGAACTTGACCAACAAGCGGGAGTAAGATAGTGGCCTCCGACCGCCGGCACCGGAAGGACCGCAGGCGAGGCAGGCGATCTTCGCTGCTTCCCCTGTTCGACAGTGCCGGGCAACCCGTGCTGTGGGACCGACGCCGGGTGTCGGGCCGGCGAAATGCGGATGCGACGGGTCACTGGAATCGGGATGACGTGCCGGGTTTTCTCCTGATGCTGCTTATGTTCGTCATCCTGGGCAGCGGCATGCTATCCATGTGGGCGACCTATTGATCAGCACAACGCGCCATCTCGGCGATGGCGGACGGTTTCCGCAATACGCTGGTATTCGGCGACTGTAACGCCTGAAAAAACACTGCGCACTCCAATGGTGCGCATGTCTTGCCTGGTCCGACGGCCGCGCCCGGCGCCACGGGCTGGAACGAATCCCCCCCTTCCTTGCTCACCGAGGTCGACGCGAACCGTTGGATCGCGAGTCCTACGCTCGAGACCTTACGCTTTCCGCAGTACTGCCGCCGCCCCGCCCGAAAACGATCGGGAGAATGGGGAAACGAGGATCGATCGCAACGGTGGCCGGGTGTAGACTTCGCCGTATCTGATCCCGGCATCTCCCGGATCGGACAGGACCCAACAATAAACTAAGGAGCGATACGGTGACCGGAACGCTTTATTCGCTGGAAGTCCGTCCCACGATCCCCGAGCGGCTCGCACGTCTCGAGGAACTGGCGAACGATCTGTTTTACAGCTGGTCCAGTCAGACCCGCAGTCTGTTCCTCTATCTCGACGCCGCACTCTGGGAGACCACCGGTCACAATCCCAAGCTGTTTCTCAAGCGTGTTTCCCAGGAGCGCCTGGACGAGGTGGAACACGACCACACCTTTATCGAGAGTTACAACCGGGCGCTCGCCGAGTATGACACCTATATGTCGGAACCGTTTCGGTGCCTGGCGGACGATTGCCTGAGTTCGGGCAAGGGCCTGGTTGGCTACTTCTGCTTCGAGTTCGGTTTCCACGAAAGTGTGCCGATCTATTCCGGGGGACTCGGCATTCTCGCCGGGGATCATTGCAAGGCCGCCAGCGATCTCGGCATCCCGCTGGTCGCTGTCGGGCTGCTCTACCAGCAGGGTTACTTTTCGCAGGAGATCGACCGAAACGGGCAACAGGTCGTCCGCTACCCGGAGACGGACTTCTCGGAGCTGCTGGTCTCCAGGGTGCTAAAGGAGGACGGCGCCGAACTGCACGTGTGCGTACCGCTTTGGGAACGCGAGGTCGCCGTGCGTGTCTGGGAGGCGAAGGCGGGACGGATCCGCCTCTTGCTCCTCGACAGCAACGTGCCCGAGAACAACGAGGACGACCGCGCCATCACGCGAAAGCTGTACGGCGGTGAGCAGCAGACCCGGGTGTGTCAGGAAATCGTTCTCGGCGTGGGCGGCGTTCGAGCACTCAGGGCCCTCGGCCTCAAACCCACCGTGTGCCACATCAACGAGGGCCACGCGGCGTTCCAGATCATCGAACGCTGTCGGGAGCACGTCGTGAGGGGGATGTCCTTCGATGCCGCGCTGGAGCTGGTGGCGGCCGGTACGGTGTTCACCACGCATACCCCGGTCGCCGCGGGGCACGACATCTTCGATCATCATCTCCTGGCGGGCGCACTGCATCGGCTGGTCGAGGGGCTGGGGATCGATATGGCGCGCCTGTTCGCGCTCGGGCACAGTCCCGGCGTCGATGGACGATTCAACATGACGGCGCTGGCGTTGCGCGGCTCGCGTTTTCACAACGGGGTGAGCCGCATTCACGGTGACGTCGCCTCGCGCATGGAGTCCTACGTCTGGCCCGAAATCCCGCCGGCGGAGAACCCGGTTGGCTACGTGACCAACGGGGTACACCTGGCGACTTTTCTATCGTCGCAGTGGCGCGCCTTTTTTGATATCAATCTGGGCGGCAAGTGGCGCAATGAGTTGTTGAACCCCGATTACTGGTCCTGCATCGACGAATTGCCGGACTATGCGTTCTGGAGCACCCGCCAGGCGCTGCAATCCGACATGCTCAAGTATGTCAGACAGCACGCGAAGCGGCAGTTTCGCCGTAACGGGTTCAATCCGGTCGAGATCGACCATCTGACGCACCTCCTCGACCCGCGTCACACCGACGTGCTGATTCTCGGCTTCGCACGACGTTTCGCCACTTACAAGCGCGCGACGCTGCTGTTCAGGGATATCGACCGCCTCGCGCGCATCGTAAACGATCCCGAGCGCCCGGTACTCCTGCTTTTCGCCGGCAAGGCACATCCCAGCGACGAGCCCGGTCAGTCCCTGATACGGGAAATCCACGACATCTCGATGCGCCCGGAATTTTTGGGCAAGGTGTTGTTGCTGGAGGACTACAATCTGGCGCTGGGGCGCTGGCTGGTGACCGGAGTGGACGTCTGGTTGAATACGCCCGCGTACCCGCTGGAGGCGAGCGGTACGTCTGGACAGAAGGCAGGGATGAACGGCGTCATCAATCTTAGCGTGCTGGACGGCTGGTGGGGCGAGGGTTACGAGAAGGGCAACGGCTGGGCGATTCGACCGGATACAAGCGCGCGCAACGACGAGGAGCGCGACTCGGTGGAGTCCCGCGCGCTGCTGGACATACTGGAGGAGCAGGTTGTGCCACTGTATTACAACCGGGACGCCGACGGGTACTCGGAGCGGTGGGTCAAGATGTCCAAGGCCTCCATGCGCTCGGCCCTGCCGAGGTTCAATGCCGCAAGGATGCTCAACGACTACGCCAGGAATCTCTACATTCCCGCGATGCGAAAGGGCAGCCAATTGGGCGCGAACGGGGGAGAGGGCGCCCGTGAGCTGGCCGAGTGGAAGACGAAGGTCTTGCGGCTCTGGGAGGGTGTCGAGGTGAGGCGGATCGATAAGCCTCCGTCAGCGATTCGGGACGGGGAAACCGTCACGATTCGAGTGGGTGTGAAGCTGAACCGGTTGCAACCGGGGGACCTCGTGGTCGAGTGCCTGTCGGGGCGGCGCAACGAAGCGGGTGAGTTCGAGGCCTCGATGACCTGTCGACTCGAACCCGAGGCCCCCGACGCGACGCAGGACGTGGTTTTCTGCAACGATTTCCTGCCCCAGCTGCCGGGGCTACAGCACTATGCCATCAGGGCCTATCCCTACCATCGCCTGCTGAGTCATCCCCTGGAAGTGGGTCGCATGCGCTGGCTATGAGGCGCACCGGGGAAACGGGGTGCGACGGACTCAGGGTGTTGTCAGGTCGATGAAGGTGATGTCGACGCTGAAACCGGAGGTGTCCGTTCTGTCGTAATCCGCCGGCGCGACGACCTCGTCGATCCCGAACCGCGCCATATCTCCCAGGGAGAGCATGTAGTAGTCCGGCACACTGAAGGGTGCCGTTTTACCGACCCGGCAGACTGCTTCGTCGACGCCGATCCGGGTAAAAAACGCGCGCTCGAGGCCTGATAGCCGTTCCGCTTCCCGTCGCGCGCGCCTCCTTGCGGTGTTCCCGTCCTCGCCGTACCGAGCCATTCGCGGCGCCACGTCATCGGTCCAGTGTCCGGTTTCCCACAGGTGGAGGTAGTTGCCGTGCCAGGCCACGACCGCGCCCTCGCGGATCGTTTTTCGCCGCGCTGCCGTGAACACATAGTTGGCGCAGGACGAGAGACAGTATCCCGCGATCTCGATGTCCAGGCCGAGATCATGGACCCGGAGCCCCAGCTCGATGCCGGCCTCGACGCTGCCGCCGTTCGAGGTGATGACCAGGCGTTTCAGCGGTCGACGACCTGCCGTTTCGAAAAACTCGCGGTTGCGCTCCGGCGTGATCTCACCGTGGTAGACCGCAGTGCCATCCGGCCCGCCCGGAACGGGTCGGGTGGCCGCGGTGTTCGGAACAGGCGCCGAGATCAGGCAGAGGATGCCGATAGTTTTCCAGGGCATGTGTACGTGGACGGTCGTGAACAGGTTCGCAGAGATCGAACGCTGCACCAACCGCTTCGGGCAGCGTCGACGAGATATACCCGTCGCGGACAGGTTTTCACGAGAAAGTGTGCGTCATACTCGTTTCGTGGCAAGGCGCGATGACGCGGAATAGCCATTCTATTGCAAGGAATTGCAACGCCGCCACGGGCCGAGGAGGGCGTGGAATTTCCGGGGAAACCTGTTCGTGATGGGTATAATTGCGCCAGTGCCCTGAAGGTCGGTATAAAATATCGGCGACGTCCCCGACCGGTGCCCAACCAGCCCGCTAGGGTGGGGCGACACGCAAAACGGGTCCACCGTTTTCGCTCCTTTGTCGACGTGGGCGTTGCCCCGACCTCCATGAACCTGCAAATATTCTGATCCCGATGACCTACCCCTGCACCTTCGTCATTTTCGGCGCCACCGGCAATCTGGCGCGACTCAAACTGATCCCGGCCTTGTATCACCTCGATGTGGCCGGGCTGCTGCATCCAGACACCCGGATCCTGGCCAGCGGGCGCCGCCCCTGGGACGATACGCACTGGGCCGGCGAGGTCCGCGGCATGCTGGAGGCAAGGGCACGCGGCGGCCTGGACGAAAACCTGTTCGAACGTTTTGCCGCCCGGCTGTCCTATTTCCGCGGCGACATCACCGATGGAGAAACCTATGTCAGGATGGCGGAACAGCTGGCGGACACAGAGCGGTTTCCCCCCAGCTTCGCCTTCTATATGTCCATCAGGCCATCGGATTTCGGTACGGTCTCCGAGCACCTTTCCGTCAACGGCTTGCTGGACGAGACAAACGGCTGGCGCCGCGTCGTGATCGAGAAGCCCTTCGGGTACGATCTGGAGAGTGCGCGCCAGCTCCAGCGGCGCATAGACCGGTATCTGAAAGAGGAGCAGGTCTACCGCATCGATCATTACCTGGGCAAGAGCACGATACGCAACGTGCTGGTTTTCCGCTTTGCCAATCTGCTCCTCGAGCCGCTGTGGAACCGGAACCACATCGACCACGTACAGATCACCCAGGCCGAAACCCTGGGTGTCGGCAGCCGCGCGGATTACTACGACGGTGCCGGGGCATTGCGCGACATGATTCAGAGTCATCTCCTGCAGCTGCTGACCCTGGTGGCGATGGAGCCGCCGGCGTCAATGGCGTCCGAATCGCTCCGTGACGAGAAGGTCAAGGTACTGAGCTCGGTGAGGCCGATCACGATGGGTTCGGTGCACGCCAGTTCCGTGCGCGGACAGTACACCCCGGGACGGATCGGTGAGGAAACGGTGCCGGGCTATCTGGAAGAGGACAAGGTTCCGACCGGCAGCGTGACCGAGACCTACGCGGCCCTCAAGCTCTATATCGACAACTGGCGCTGGCGCGGGGTGCCTTTCTATCTGCGCACCGGCAAGCGCATGGCGGCGACCCAGTCGATGGTGGCGATCTGTTTCAAGGAGCCGCCGCTGCAGTTCTTTCGTGACACCCAGGTGCGCAAGATGCACCACAACTGGGTGGTCATGGGGCTCAATCCCTGCGAGTGCCTGCGCATGGAACTCACCGTCAAGGAGCCGGGACTTGCCATGACCACGCGGCAGAGCAGCCTGGACGCCAGCCTGGTGACCGACGGCGACACCCCCACCGAGGCCTACGAGGACCTGCTGCTGGACGTGATCGAGGGCGACCGCTCCCTGTTCCTGAGGTACGATGAGGTCGAGTGGGCGTGGCGGATCGTTGATCCCGTTCTGCGGGTCTGGTCGACGGAGCGCGACTACATCTCCGGCTACCCCGCCGGGAGTTGGGGGCCAGAGTCCGCCGAACATCTGTTCGACCGCGAGTCCCAGACCTGGCGTCGCTCGATGCGTCCGGAATAGCACACGATGAGGCCCCCTGAACCGGAGAACGACCAGCCGGCGGCGTGGTTGTCCCGCACGCGCATCGTACTGGTCGAAACCTCCCACCCGGGCAATATCGGGGCCGCGGCGCGCGCCATGATGACGATGCGCCTGGAGCGACTCTGTCTCGTGAGGCCCTGGACGTTCCCGCACCCGGACGCTGTCGCCCGCGCCTCCGGTGCGGCGGGCCTGCTGGAGAACGCGATGGTATGCGACTCCCTGGACGACGCCCTGGCGGATTGTACGCTGGTGATCGGGGCGAGCGCGCGACGACGCAGCATCCCGTGGCCGGAACTCACGCCGCGCGAGTGCGCGGGCAAACTCCGGGAAGGGACGTCCGGTGAAGGGAATGTCGCCCTGGTATTCGGTCGCGAGAAAACCGGGTTGAGCAACGAAGAGCTGGACCGATGCCGGTACCTGGTCCGTATACCCTGCAACCCGCGGTTCGCGTCACTCAATCTGGGTTCGGCCGTGCAGGTATTGTGCTACGAACTCCTGCTGGCCGCGGAACTCCCGGAACCGCGGGTCGAGGATCCGGACGACATCGCGGCGCCCTGGGAAGATGTTGAGCGGATGTACACGCATCTCGAGGAAACGCTGATGGCGCTGCGTTTTCTCGATCCTGAAAACCCGCGTCACCTGATGCGCAGGTTGCGCCGCCTCTATCACCGGGCCGGTCTGACGAATTCGGAGGTGAGGATCCTTCGTGGCATCCTCACCGCGAGTCTTGCCGCCGCGGAACGGGGGGCCGGCGGTCCGTCCTGATTCGAGACAGGTGAATGCCTCCGGTGCCCGGCGGATCCGCGGCGCGTCACGGGACGGGCCGGAAGCGCGAATTAAGGCGATTTCTGTCAAATGGCATACCAGCCTACTTGTCTTTTCGCCCGTCTTCGGCGTTGCGCCAACCGTCACGTAGCTCGCTACGTTCGGGTTGTCGCGCCTTGAATACGAACGAAAATCCGGCGCATTCCGGTATGCCATATTCCGGCAATCGCCTGAGAACTTCGCCCCGGCCTGTTAGAATGACGCGATATTCGGGACTGGCGATCGGCAAGCCTCAGGGTTTCCCTGACCCCTGCGTACGATCCGAACCACCCCGGTGCCGCACAGCGACGGAAAATCAAGCATGTTTGAGCAGTTTCGAGAGGATATCAACTGTGTCTACGAGCGCGATCCCGCCGCCCGCAGCACCCTTGAGATCCTTACTGCCTATCCCGGCATTCACGCCATACTGATGCATCGGGTGAACCATTCGCTGTGGAACGCGGGTCTGTACTGGCTTGCACGATGGGGGTCGCACATCGCGCGCTGGCTCACCGGGATCGAGATCCATCCCGGGGCGCGCATCGGTCGACGGTTCTTCATCGATCACGGCATGGGAGTGGTGATCGGCGAGACGGCCGAGATCGGTGACGACTGCACGCTCTATCACGGCGTGACGCTGGGCGGAACGAGCTGGCACAAGGGAAAGCGCCACCCCACGCTGGCGAATAACGTCGTGGTCGGCGCCGGGGCCAAGATCCTCGGGCCGATTCTCATCGGAGAAGGCGTGCGCATCGGATCGAATTCGGTCGTGCTGAAGGACATTCCCGATGCGGCGACGGTGGTCGGCATTCCGGGCCGTGTGGTTTCGGCACGCTCAGACGAGGTGACCCGCAGACGACACGAGACCGCCCGGAAGATCGGTTTCGATGCCTACGGCGCCACAGAGGACATGCCTGATCCCGTGGCAAGCGCGATCAACAGCATGCTCGACCACATCCACGTCATGGACAAGCGCCTCGACGAGCTCAGCCACGAATTGAAGCACATGGGCGGGCACGTCGACGACAGTCACCTGCCCGACATTGATCCGGAAGACGTCGCGGGGATATCGAGCGACCAGCGGGGAAGCGGCTGAACCTGGAAACGGCCCGACATTGCCCGTCCCGGGGACGCAAAGTAGAATACGCCGGTTTTATTCTTCGGAAACCCCTGTCCTGGCCCGCATTGCCCGTACGGGTCGATGCATTGCCCAGGCGCGCGATTGTCTTGGGCGATTGCCGGGAAATGACAGGCAGGATGGTATGTCATTTGACAGAAATCGCCTTATACGGCGGGGTTCCGTCTTCTGTCTACTGAATCAATGGAGCTGCAGATTATGCCAGTGGAACGCACTTTATCCATCGTGAAACCCGACGCGGTTGCGAAAAACGTGATCGGCCGGATCTACGACCGCTTCGAACGGGCCGGGCTGTCGATCGTCGCCTCCCGGATGATGCACCTGCGACGTGAGGAGGCAGAGGGCTTCTACGCAGTGCACAAGGGCCGTCCGTTTTTCGAGGACCTGGTGCAGTTCATGACCTCGGGTCCCGTGATCGTCCAGGTGCTCGAAGGCGAGAACGCCATCGCGAAGAACCGCGAGGTGATGGGCGCCACGAACCCCTCCGAGGCGGCGGCGGACACCATTCGCGCGGACTTCGCCAGCACGATCGACGAGAACGCCGTCCACGGTTCGGATGCGCCAGAAACAGCGCGGACCGAGATCGCGTATTTTTTCAGCGCCACCGAAATCTGTCCGCGTACCCGGTGACGATCGCCGGCGACAGCACCCGACCCGTTACCGGGTATCCTGGTCCGGCTCCCGGGCAGACAGGTCTGGTCGTTCCTGCCTTGCCGGACGCGGGGATCCGCCCTGGGGCCGTCAATCTGCTGGGTCTGTCGCGAGAAGGCCTCGTGGCCTTTTTCGAGGAGATGGGGGAACGTCCCTATCGCGCACGCCAGGTGCTCAAGTGGATCCATGACCGTGGCGTCACGGACTTTACCGCGATGACCGATCTCGGTCGTGGCCTGCGCGAGCGCCTGTCGCGGGAGGCCTGCGTCTCGGTGCCGGAGGTGTCGGGTGAGCAGTGTTCCCGCGACGGGACCCGCAAGTGGGCGCTGAAGCTCGATGCTGAAAACGTCATCGAGACCGTTTTCATCCCGGAGCGGTCGCGGGGTACGCTGTGCGTGTCGACGCAGGTGGGGTGCGCGCTGGATTGCACCTTCTGCGCAACCGCCCGCCAGGGGTTCAACCGCAATCTTTCGGCCGCGGAGATCGTGGGCCAGCTCTGGCTCGCGAAGCGAGCGCTGAAGACGGGCCAGGCGGAGACGCCGCGGGTGACCAACGTCGTTTTGATGGGCATGGGCGAGCCGCTGCTGAATTTCAACAATGTGGTTGACGCCCTGAGAATCATGATGGACGATTTCGCCTATGGGCTCGGCAAGCGCAAGGTGACGCTCAGTACCTCCGGTGTCATTCCGGCGATGGACCGTCTGCGCGAGACGCTCGACGTGAGCCTGGCGGTATCGCTGCACGCGGCCGACGACGCACTGAGGGACCGACTCGTCCCGCTGAACCGCAAGTATCCTCTCGCCGAGCTGATGGGGGCCTGCAGACGGTTTCTGAAAGACAAGAATCGAAAGCATACGATCACCTTCGAGTACGTCATGCTAAAAAACGTCAATGACGCCGTTTCAAACGCAAGAGCCCTCGCCAGGCTCCTTGCCGGTATCCCCGCCAAGGTCAACCTGATTCCGTTCAATCCCTTCGAGGGAGCGGGATTCGAGCGTTCCGGGCCGGACGCGATCGACCGGTTCGCCCGGCAGCTGCAGGAGCGAGGCATCACAACGATCACACGACGGCCCCGGGGTCAGGATATCGACGCAGCCTGCGGCCAACTGGCCGGAACGGTGAACGACCGCAGCCGAAGACCCGAGCATTTCGCCCGTCTGGAGGCAGGTTTTCGACAGCGGACGGGGGATTGACGCCGTGACCCGAACCCTGCTGCTCATCCTGCTTGTGACTTTCACCCTGTTCGGTTGCGCGAGTTCGAGCAGGGAAAAACCAAAGACCAACGAAACGCGAATCGCCGAGCTCAACGTCCAGCTCGGCATCGGCTACATGCAGGAAGGCGCCCTGCAGATCGCGAACGACAAGTTTCTCAAGGCATTGAGAGCGGACCCGGAATCGGCCGAGGCCCACTGGGGATACGCACTGCTGCAGATGCGTCTGGGCAATACGCAACTCGCGGAGGAGCACTTCCAGAAGGCGCTGAAGCTGGATCCGGAAGACTCCATGGCGCACAACAACTACGCGATCATGCTATGCGACGAAGGACGTTACCGGGAGTCCGAGGCGCAGTTCATGAAGGCGGTCGAGAACCCGCTGTACAAGCAACCGGAGAGTGCCTACACCAATGCGGGCATCTGCCTGCTGAAGATCCCCGACGTCCCCGGGGCGGAAGCAAATTTCCGCCTGGCGCTGGAAAAGAACGCATTGTGGGGGCCTGCGCTCTACCAGATGGCGAGGCTTACCCACGAACAGGGGCGCGATGTACAGTCCAGGGCGTTCATGCAGCGCTTCGAGCAGAGCTGGGAGCACAGCTCGGAGTCCCTGCTGCTCGGGTATCAGATAGAAAAGGCGCTTGGAAACACCGAGGGGGCCGTCCAGTATTCCGGGACGCTGAAAGAGCGGTTCCCCGACTCACGTGAAACGACCGTCATTCTGGAGTCGGAGAAACCATGATGGAAGAACAGGGCATTATGCCTCGACTCAAAAACGATGTGACCCCGTCGGCGGGGACCGGGGGGACCCTGCGCCAGACGCGAGAGGCGCAGGGCCTTGCCGTCGAAGACGTATGCCGGCGGCTGCGGTACTCCAGAGACACGGTCCTGACGCTCGAGAACGAGCGTTTCGACAAGCTGCCGGAACCGATTTTCGCGATTGGATACATCAAGGGATACTCGCGGTTTCTCGGTCTGGATCCCGCCCCCATGATATCGCAGTACAGGACCAAGACCGGCGTAGTGGCCGAGGACGTCATCGCGCCGGAGTCCCCGCAACGCATCCCGGGGGACATTGCCGAGAAGCTCCCGTTCTGGGGCGCGGGCGCCGCCGCGGTCCTCGTCGTCACCTGGTTGCTTTGGGCCGGCTTTGTCGGCAAGGCCCCGGAGTTGCCGACCGGGGTGACGTCGAATGCATCCGGGACCACAGGCGGCACCGGGTCCCCGGTCGCGGCAGCGGACGGCCTGGAGGCATCGGTTCCCGTGGAGGCGTCCGCGGAGATTGCCGCTGCCCCGACCGACGAGCGGGAAACGGAACGTGCCGAGATTACCCTGTTCGAGCATCCGCCATCGGCTACGACCGGTGACGCGTCACGACCGGAGCCAACCGGAAATTCCGCAAGGGTGGTTTTCGGTCCCACGGCTGAAGGACCGGGGAACGCTGTAACCGAGACGGGACGGGACGTGCTGGCCATGGCCTACAACGCCGGGTCGTGGACGGAGGTTTACGATGCGGACAACAAACGTCTCCTGTTCGACCTCGTCGACTCGGGTGACCTTCGCAGGGTTGAGGGCCGTGCTCCGTTCAAGGTCAGACTGGGGAAGTCCGACGCGGTAGATATCGAGATCAACGGCACGCCCTTCGATCATGCGCGATTTGCCCGTCCGGACCGCACGGCGCTGTTCACCGTGGCGGTGAATGCAGACTGACCGCGAAGGGACGCCTGACAAATGAGTGAGACGGATGCAATGCACGGTGCACGGTGCGCAGCGACCGGGACCTGTCCGGCGGCCGGGCCAGGGAGCGGGCGCCACGATGCGCCGTCGCAGCCAATTTGCCAGGGTTATCCTGAGCGGGGGAATGGATGGCAGGTACCCTGAAGTCCGTCAGGGGGATGCACGATGTGCTGCCTCCTGATTCCGCCCTCTGGCAGTCACTGGAAGGGACGATCCAGGGTGTCCTTTCCCGCTATGGATATGCCGAGATCCGTATGCCGCTGGTCGAGGCCACAGAGTTGTTCGCGCGATCCATCGGCGAGGTCACCGACATCGTCGAAAAGGAAATGTATACCTTCGAGGACCGCAACGGCGACAGCCTGAGTCTGCGTCCCGAAGGGACAGCCGGGTGTGTCAGGGCCGGCATCCAGCGAGGCATACTTCAGAACCGCCAGCAACGGCTCTGGTACATGGGGCCGATGTTCCGCCACGAACGACCCCAGCGCGGCCGGTACCGCCAGTTTCATCAGATAGGAGTGGAGACTTTCGGTTTCGAGGGGCCCGACATCGACGCGGAGCTGATTATCATGTCGGCGCGCTTCTGGCGGGAACTCGGACTCCGCGACGTACGGCTGGAGATCAACACGCTCGGAACACCGTCCAGCCGGGCGGCATACCGGGAAAAGCTGACCGACTACCTGAACCGGCACGAGGATCTCCTGGACGAGGACGCGCGACGCCGGCTTCAGACGAACCCGTTGCGAATTCTGGATACCAAGAACCCGGAGATGAAGGCTGTCGTGGAGAATGCGCCATCGATGCTGGATTCACAGGATGATGAATCCAGGGCGCACTACGAGGGCGTAAAATCGGCACTGGACGCGGCAGGCGTTGTGTTCGTCGAGAACCCGAAGCTCGTGCGTGGTCTGGATTATTACAACCGGACGGTATTCGAGTGGATTACCGACGCGCTGGGGGCGCAGGGCACGATTTGCGCGGGTGGCAGGTACGATGGCCTGGTGGAACAGCTGGGTGGCAGATCCACGCCGGCGGCCGGTTTCGCCCTGGGTCTGGAGCGCCTGGTCGAGATGCTGGGTGAGGATGGGCACGGTGCGGTCACCACGCCTCACGCCTATGTCGTGATGGCGGGTGCGGGTGCGGAAGAGGCTGGACGGGAACTCGCGGAGTCGCTGCGAGACGAAGTCCCCTGGCTCAGGCTCGTAGCCAACTGCGGCGGAGGTGGATTCAAGGCGCAGTTCAAGCGTGCGGACAGGAGCGGGGCGTCGCTGGCGCTGGTGATTGGTGAAGACGAGGCGGCCAATGGCAGCGTTACGTTGAAGTATCTTCGCTCCGGTGAACCGCAGCGATCGGTAGCGCGTCCGGAACTGGGCAACACGCTCATGGAAATCTTGCAGGAAGGAAACGGTTAATGTCCACATATGAGACGGACGAAGAGCGCGTCGAAGCGCTCAGAAAGTGGTGGAAGGAGAACGGGACATCCATTGTCGCGGGTGTCGCGCTCGGTGTCGGGGCGCTTGTCGGCTGGCGGGGCTGGGTGAGCTGGCAGGACGGTCAGTCGAAGGCCGCCTCCAGTGTCTATGCGCAGGTCATGGAGGCGGGGAAACGTGACGACACGGAGACCGCCCGGCGCCAGGCGCGGGCTTTGCGCGAGGACTACGGCTCGACCCCCTATGCGGCGCTGGCTGGTCTGGAACTGGCGAGGTTCCATGCCGAAAGCGGCGACCTGGAATCCGCCGCTGTTGAACTGCGCCAGGTCATGGACGACGCGGGCGAGGATTCCTCCCGGGACGTCGCCCGGGTGAGGCTCGCGCGTGTCCTCGTTGTGTCGGGAAAACCGGGCGAAGCGCTGGAACTGTTGTCCGATGCGCTCCCGGGTCCATGGATGTCATTGGTGGAAGAAGCCCGTGGTGACGCCTACCGCGGACTGGGAGACTTCGACAAGGCCCGGATGGCCTACGATCGCGCGTTACTGGCCACGGGTGGGAACGCGGAGTATCTGCGAATGAAACGCGACGAACTGGGTTCGGGCGCCACCGCGGACGGAGAGTGACCGGGCTGAGCGAGCGCACGGTCCCTGCCGTGGCGCGGCAGGGGCGAGGCCGGGTACACGGGCTGTGGCTGGCGATTGCTGTCTTGACCGTGACGGTCGCTGTATCCGGCTGCGGGACCTTCGACAAGGTCGCCGGTCTGTTCCGCAAGGACAACCTGAACAAGCCCTCCGAGTTACCGGAGTTCGAGCCAAGCCTCGAGATTCGTCAGGTCTGGCGCAAGTCATTCGGCAAGGGGACCGGCAAGAACTATTTGAAACTGCATCCCCTGATCGATGCCGGCAGGCTGTATGTGGTCGATCACAAGGGGGACCTGGGCGCACTGTCGGCAGAGGATGGAAAGAAGCTCTGGGACATCGGGATCGATACACCGATCACCACCGGCATCAGCGGCGCCGAGGACCGGATTACGATCGGAACGGATACCGGGGAGGTCGTCGCCCTGGATGCGGAGCAGGGCACGGAGCTGTGGCGACGGCAGTTGTCCAGTGAGGTGATGGCGATCGGCCACCCCGATCTCGGTGTCTTCGTCGCCCGAACCAATGACAGCAAGGTATACGGCCTCGACGAGGTCACCGGCGAGATCGCCTGGACCGCGGGACGCACGGCGCCGGTACTGACATTGCGGGGACAGAGCAAGCCGCTTGCCGCGGGAGGAAAGGCTATCGTAGGCTACGACGACGGCAAGCTGGTCGCACTCTCGCTGGTTCGCGGGAACGTGCTCTGGCAGACGACCATCGCGGTACCGGAAGGCCGTTCCGAGCTCGAGCGGATGGTGGACATCGACGGTGCCATGCGTCTTCAGGAAGGCATCATCTACGTGGCGGGATTTCACGGTCGCGTTGCCGCCGTGTCGCTGGTTGACGGTCGGATTCTCTGGACCCGCGACCTGTCTTCCAGCATGGGCCTGGATATCGATGACGAGTATGTCTTCGTCACCGATGCAGAGAGCAATGTCTGGGCCCTTGATCGACGCACCGGCGCTTCCCTGTGGAAGCAGGACAAGCTGAAATACCGGCGGCTCACCGCACCCGCGGTGGTGTACGATTACGTCGTCGTCGGGGACTTCGAGGGATATACGCACTGGATGGACGCCGAAGACGGGACCTTCGTCGCCCGCCACCGGGTCGACCGCAAGGGCACGCTGTCCCAGCCGATGGTGTACGCGGGGCGGGTCTATATTGCGGGAAACAGCGGTAAATACGCTGCCCTGGAACCGGCCCTGGATGAGGTCGCGGAGTTCGAGGATTTTGAATAGTCTCCCCGCACCCGGACGCGTTCGGTGAATCGATACTGGAATCAAACTGGAGTCATCTCGCAATGATGGAATCGGGCAAGGGCGGTCCGCGGCGGGTCGCAGGTCGGTGTGCGAGGTGGTTCGGAATCTGTCTCAGGGTCACGCCGGTGGCGGTGATGATCGCGCTGGGTGGATGCGCCGCGGTAGGCCCGGACTTCGAAAAGCCCGATGCACCACAACAGCCCGAATGGCAGAAGGTCGGCGAAAAGGGGCTGAATTCTGAGACGGTAGACTACCGGGACTGGTGGCGGATCTTTGGCGACCCGGAACTCGATCGTCTCATCCAGCTGGCCTACGACCGCAACCCGACCCTGCAGGTTGCGGGGCTGCGGGTCATCGGGGCGCGCGCGCAGCTCGGCATTGCCGTCGGCAACCTGTATCCCCAGCAACAACAGGCCTTCGGTTCCTACGCCTATCAGGGAATCAGCGAAAATGCCGTTCCGGTCAACAACCTGCCGCCAGCCGTTGCCAACGGTGTGGACACGACGTTCAGTAACTGGGTACTGGGGGCTGGTGCGAGCTGGGAACTGGATTTCTGGGGCAAATTCCGAAGGAATATCGAGTCGGCAAACGCGAACTTTGTCTCGACCCTTGCAGATTACGACAATGTGATCGTCCTGCTGACGGGTGATGTGGCTTCGGCCTATGCACTCATGAGGACCTTCGAGGCACGCCTCACGATCGCGCGACGCAACGTCGAGATTCAGAGACGCAGCCTGAATATCACCGAGGTGAGATTCCGCAATGGGGCCACGACGGAACTCGACGTACGTCAGGCCGAATCACTGCTGTACGAAACCGAGGCCCTTATCCCGCAGCTGGAAACCGGTCTGGCACAGTCTCGTAATGCGCTGGCGACCCTGCTCGGGATGCCGCCCGGGGAAATGGGTTCGATCCTGGCCGGCCAATCCGGCGTCATTCCCAGCCCGCCCGCGACGGTCGCGGTTGGCGTGCCGGCCGACCTGCTGCGCCGCCGTCCCGATATCCGCGGCGCCGAACTCCAGGCCGCCACGCAGAGTGCGCTCATCGGCGTTGCCAAGGCCGATCTGTATCCCAGTCTGGGGCTCGTGGGAAATATCGGTTTCCAGGCCTCGGATGCCGCGGACCTGTTCAAGGGCGCAAGCCTCGTCGGAGTCATCAGCCCCGGATTCAAGTGGAATATCCTGAATTACGGGCGAATCACGAATAACGTCCGCGTCCAGGACGCGCGTTTCCAGCAACTGGTTTCGAACTATCAGAATACGGTGCTGCAGGCCTATCAGGAGGTCGAGAACGCCATGGTTGGCTTTCTGAACAGTCAGGAGGAGGCCGAGACGTTGAGCAAAAGCGTCAAGGCGTCCGAACGCTCGGTCGAACTCGCCCTGATTCAGTATCGCGACGGCGTGGCCGACTATACCCGCGTGCTGAATACGCAGACCTTTCTGGCCAGGGTTCAGGATCAGATGACCGCCACGCGTGGCAATGTGGCCACCAACCTGATTGCGATGTACACGGCCCTCGGTGGCGGCTGGCAGGTGCGGGAGGGCAAGCCGGTCGTGCCGGAGTCAATCATGAAGACAATGAGCGAACGGACCGACTGGGGCAAGCTGCTCCCGGCGGACACCCCGGGGGAGCCGCTGGATCCACCGAAGCCGGCCGGGCAACAGTCGGTCATCCAGCGCCCGACCTGGTAAGAGGATGTCTGCCGTTACTTGGTGCCTAACCCGCGTTATTTCGACGGCATCTTTCCATATCGTTGCTCCGTGAGCGAAGCGAACTCCGCAACTCAACATTCAAAATTCAACATTAAACATTCATCATTTTCAGTCAGATGCCCTGTGCCGCTTCCAGAACAGCACCGCGCCGCCGGCGACGAGGGAAGGGAACAGAAGAATCAGGAAATATTCTTCCAGGAAGGCGGCGGCGGCAACGGCCAGACCCAGCACGATGCCGACCACTCCGAAACGCCAGTCACTGTGCACTCCGGCCAGGCAGGTCGTGATCGCCACGGACATCAACGCCACCAGCCCGGCAACCTCGAAATCGATCCTCCCGGCCTGCAGCAGTACATGTACCAGCATGACCGCCAGCAGCAGCGTCAGCCAGTGGAGCACGGGTTTCCAGAGAAAGCCCGGGATTTTCTTTCCGTCCAGATATCGCTGCGTGGCGGTGGTGTACAGGTTGACCAGTCCAAAGAAGGGGACCATGGCCGTCCAGTACCACACCCCGTAGTGTGAGGAAAAGTCGGAAATGGCAATGCCCGCGATCGCTGCGACGATCATGAGGCCGAAAAGAACTTTCTCGATCGCGGTCCGCCTGGTTCCGGATGCGGTGGATGATTCCGGTTTCACTTTGAGGGGGTCTCCCGTTTGGGGCGAAAAGACAAGTGACGTGGTACATTCGGCGATTTCTGTCAAATGACATACCATCCTGCTTGTCTTTTCATCCGTCCTCTGTGTTGCGGCAATTGTTCCATCGTTCGACGATGTGCCTGTTGTCGCGCCTTGATGACGAACGAAAATCCTGCGCAATCTGGTATGTCATTTTCCGGCAATCGCCTTAATTGACAGAAATCGCCTCAGGTGTTCGAGCGTGAGATGACAGGCAGAGAATAGAAGTTTCGGTGTGGCAATGCCAGCGGGTCCGGTTCCCGACTAGCGCGTTGATTCGTGCCGGTGCGAGTCGGCCGGCTCCCGGTTACGTCCCTTCACAAGGTAAATGGCCAGGGCAACAAGCAGCGCCAGGCTCACGACCCAGGTCTCGGGCCCCAGGGCCTTTGCCCAGCCCGCAATGCGGTGGAAGTCGCGCTCGAGCAGATAGGCCCCGAAGCCCCACACGCCGACCCAGAGTGTCGCGCCGACGATGGTTGCCCCGAAGAATGGCCACCAGGGCATGCGCAGGGTGCCGGCGACCAGGCTGGCCAGTTGCCTGAAGCCGTCGACGAACCGTGAAAAGACGATGACGATGACACCGTATCGTCTGAAGAACTGCTCGACCCGCAACAGGTGCCGGTTTCCGGGTCCGAACCATCCCAGTATCCGGTTTCCCGCCCAGCGACCCAGAAGGTATCCCGCGGTGTTACCGGAGACGGCCGCCACCCATGCCACGCCTAGCAGGGTCACGATGTCCGTGCCGAGCCTGTTCGAGAGCAGCGCGTTGACCATCAGGAGGGTCTGGCCGGGCGCGGGTATGCCGAGACTCTCGATCGCGATGCTGCCGAACACCATCGGAAGGCCGTATTCCTCCAGCAGCGGCTGGAAACGCTCGATCTCGGTCGAAACCGTGTCGTGGAACTTCGTCGTGAACCCTTCGATCGAGACTTCGCTCATTCCCAACCCCTGTTGATTCGGGTCACGGGTCGGCGTTGTGCGCTCGCCGAGTCGTGGGCTTGCAGGCTCGTTTCCGGCAAGATCGCGCTGCCGATACGCTGAGTGAACACGGAGACCGGAATGTGCGCCAGCGCAGCTCGTGTTACTGCAGCAGGTTCCGGGTCCCGTGACGCGCAAGCCGCTGGTGGTGTTGGTATGATTCCCGCGGTTTGTGCTCCCGATTGTAACCGGGATTGGTGCACGGCGTGCCCAGGCGCGCTTGTGGGCGACCGGTCGGACCGGTGCGATGATTTCTGTTCGGGGACGGTCGGTTAAACCTCGTGCTCTATCCAAGTGATAATTGCGAGTTCAGTTAGCCTCCGGGCGTTCCCCTGGTGTCCCGCAGCCGCGTTGCAGCGTTTGACAAGGGAATGGCCATTGCCTGCACGCTGTGCCTTGCTGCGAAACACCAGGGG
>JAYENI010000287.1:0-19462 GCA_034722015.1 Pseudomonadota bacterium | reverse complement strand
AAGTGCCGGATCGCCTCGCGAATCTCGCTGCGAATATCGCCGTGGGGCGCGCTCGTGTTCATCCCGCTCACCTCAGGTCCCGCCGAACAGGGTGCTCAGATTCGTCACCGACGCCGTCATGAGCTGCACGGCATACTGGGGAAACACCCCCAGGGCGACGATCCCCGCGCTGAGCACGCCCGCCGCGAGCATTTCCGTGGGGCGCAGGTCCGGTACGTCACGCATCCGTGCGCGAACCGGTCCGGTGAACAAACGGCCGACGGTGCGAATCGCATAGGCGGCGCTGATCATCACACCGACGCTGAGCATCACCACGACCCACCCCCAGCGCTGGAACCCCCCGACCAGGGCGTGCAACTCGGCAACGAAGCTGGCAGTGCCGGGCAGGCCCACGGCGGCTATGAAGGCCAGCACGGTGAAGAAGGCGAAGCGCGGCGTGACCCGTACCAGTGAACTGTACTGGCGGATGTCGCGGGTATGGGTGCGTTCGTACAGCAACCCGATGAGGAGGAACAGGGCGCCGGCCACGAAACCATGGGCCACCATCTGCATCAGCGCCCCGGTCAATCCGGCGACGTTGAGGGCGGCGATCCCGAAAAGCACCACGCCCATATGACTCACCGAGGAGTACGCGATCATGGCCTTGAGGTCGCTCTGGCGCCAGGCCAGCAGGCCCCCGTAGATCAGGCTCACCAGCGCCAGGGTGGCGAGCAGGCCCTGAAGGGCCATGACGGCGTCGGGCAGTATCTCGGCGGCGCGGATCAGACCGTAGGCTCCCATCTTGAGCAGGATGCCGGACAGCAGGATGGAGACGGGACTGGGCGCCTCGACATGGGCGAGCGGAAGCCAGCCGTGAATGGGAAAGATGGGCATCTTCACGCCAAAACCAATGAGGAAACCGAGAAAGATCAGGACCTGGGTGTGGTCGTCCAGCAGGCGACCACCGTCACGCAGGTCGGCGAAGGCGAAGGAGTGGCCCGGCACGGTGTCGAACAGCACCAGCAGGCCGATCAGCATGAACACCGAACCACCCATCGTGTAGAGCACGAAGTTCAACGACGCGGTCTGGCGACCCTTGCCGCCCCAACGGTCGATCAGAAAAAAAAGCGGGATCAGGGTCATCTCCCAGAAGACGTAGAACAGTGACCAGTCCTGGGCCATGAACACCCCGAGCATGGCGGATTCCAGGACCAGCATCAGCAGGTAATAGCCCTTGACCCGTTCCCGGATACTGCTCGAGGCGAGCACGGCGACCAGACTGAGCAGGGTCGCCAGCAACACCATGGGAAAGGAAAAGCCGTCCATCCCTAAGGAAAACGAGGTACCCAGACGCGGGTTCCAGGTGTGCCGCTCGAAGAACTGAGGGCCTCCGGCCTGCGTGTCGAAACTGGCGAGAAGGCTCCAGGCCAGTACCAGTGTCAGGGCCGAGAACACCACCGCGACACGGCGGATCAGCACGTCGTTGCCCCCGGGGAGGACCACGACGATGGCGGCCCCGAAGGTGGGCAGCAGTAACAGGATGGTCAGGATCGGCAGATGGTTCATTCCGCTCCCCGGGGCGGATTGCACAAGCCGGCAAAGCGGATCCGGTGCGTTCGCGCCACAGACATGACAAAGCCGGACAGAATACCCGGTTTCGCCGTGCGGGGAAAATCTTCCCAAGGGTCAAATCTAGTTTTATATAGTTATTCCGATACCCCGGGACGAGCCGGGCCAGAGGGGAAGGGTACGATCCAGAAAGCAATACTATATATTGCTAGATTCGACCCCATTACCGCCCCGAACGTATTTTCCAGGGCCTTCAGGAAGTGGACCGGCGTGTCACCCATGGACTACCGAAAGAAACACCGGGAATAAGCGTCACCCCCGTCAGGAGTTGTAGGGTGGACAAGTGCAGCGCGGTCCACCACAGACGTGCAAGGGAACCAAATCCGGTGGACTGCGCCGGGCTTGTCCTCCCTACCGGTCTGTCGTTTATGGAAACCAGCAGGAAACGCGGCGAACAAACCCCGTGTCGACTCAATGCCGGAACTCGCCGGCGCGCAGCTTGGTCATGTACTCCTTCAACGCCTGCCTGACCTTGCCGCTCAACAGGTACAGGCCCAGGAAGTTCGGGAACGCCATCCCCAACAGCATCAGGTCACTGAAATCCAGGATGTAGCTGGCGTTGGTGATCGACGCGATGACGACGAAGGAGATAAACATCAACCGGTACACCATCGAAAAACGCTCGCCGAAAACGTAGGTCCAGCAGCGCTCGCCGTAGTACGACCAGGAGATCATCGTCGAGTAGGCGAACAGGATCACGGCAATGGACAGGACGATGGGAAACCAGGAGATCACCGAACCGAAGGCCTCGGAGGTCAGGGCCGCGCCCTCGTTGCGGGCGATCAGGTTGGCGTACTCCGGCTGCGCATAGACACCGGTCAGGATAATCACCAGGGCGGTGATCGTGCAGATGACCACAGTGTCGATGAAGGGTTCGTACAACGCTACCATGCCCTGGCGGACCGGGTACTTGACACTGGCCGCGGAGTGGGCGATGGCGGCGGACCCGATACCCGCCTCGCTGGAGAACGCGGCGCGTTTGAACCCCTGCACGATGACACCGACGGCCCCGCCGGCGACGGCGGTCGGCGCGAAGGCACCGGTCACGATAAGCTTGAGCGCATCCGGGATCTCGGACGCGTGTGAGGCGATGATCCAGATCGCGGCCCCGAGATAGATCGCCACCATCGCCGGGACCACCGCCTCGGCGGTGTGTGCGATGCGGCGCAGGCCACCGATGATGACGACACCGACGGCAAATGCCATGATCAGACCGAAGGCCCACGGGTAGGTGTCGAAAAACGGGACTTCGTCCTGGACCGCCCCGAGCGCCTGGCTGACCTGAAAGGCGTTACCGCCACCCAGCGACGCGACCACGGTCAGCAGCGCGAAAAGCACTGCCAGCGCCTTGCCGACACCGGACATGCCACGCTCTGCGAACCCCCTGGACAGGTACTCCATCGCGCCGCCCATCAGTCTTCCGTCGGGGCGCACCTCGCGGTACATCTGCGCCAGCGTCACCTCGGTGAACTTGGAAGTCATGCCGAGAAAACCGGCGACGATCATCCAGAACGTCGCGCCCGGTCCACCGATGCCGATGGCGATCGCCACGCCCGCGATGTTGCCGAGACCGACCGTCGCCGACAGCGCGGTCGACAGGGCCTGAAACGGGGTCACCTCACCGCGGTCCTCCGGAGTGTGGTACTTGCCGCGGATGATCGCCAGGGCATGCCCCATGACCCGCAGGTTGACAAAGCCCATACGCAACGTCAGGTATACCGCGCCGACAATCAACCAGGCGACGATAAACGGCATCTCGCCCTCACCGGGCCAGACGTCGAAGAACAGCACCGACGCAGCGGCGCCGTTGATATGGTCGAAGATGGCGTTGAGGGTGCTGTTGGAGTTATCGGCCGCCAGGGCCGGTGACTGCCACAAGGCCAGCAACAGGGCAAGGTATCGGATCATCAGGCGGGCTCCCGGGAGGGTTGCAATCTGAGCGGCCCACTTTACTGGCTGTCCGATGACAATCGCAACGCGGAAAAGGCATCTTTCGCCCAGGCGATGGCGCAGATAGCACACAGCAAACAGTTAGCGATACGGGGCCGGCGCTTTCGGTTAGGCGATTGCCGGAAAATGACATACCGGATCGTGCCGGATTTTCGTTCGTCATCAAGGCGCGACAACAGGCGCATAGTCGAACTATTTAACGGTTGTCGCAACACAGAGGACGGACGAAAAGACAAGCAAGATGGTATGTCATTTGACAGAAATCGCCTTAATGGCCGGCGGCCAATCCTTTCGCGTGTTTCCGACACGGTCCATCCTACAACTCGATGACATCACCCTGCTCCGGGATTGCCGCCTTCCAGTCAAGCCTGTCGACCAGCGCCTTCTGCAGGGCAAGCATTTCCCTTAACTCACCATGCACCAGGTAGAGTCTCGGCCGGGGTTTCTCGAAGTGACTCACCCAGTCAATCAACTGGCTTTGACCTGCGTGCGCAGACAAGCCGCCAAGGGTATGGATCTGCGCCTTTACCGCAATGTCATCCCGAAAAATCCGAACCATCTTCGCACCGTCGACCAATGCCCGTCCAAGCGTCCCCCGCGCCTGGTAGCCCACGAACACCACATGGGCCGTCGGGCGCCAGAGGTTGTGCTTGAGGTGATGACGGATACGACCGCCAGTGCACATGCCACTGCCGGCAATAATAATGGCGCCCCCGGTGATGCGGTTTAGCGCCATCGATTCCTCGGTGCTGGAGGTATAGGCAAGGTTGGGCAACCAGTTGTCCCAACCCCCTCTGACCATGTTCCTGAATGCCGGGTCATCGTGATTGAACAACGACTGATGTCGCTCGTACACATCAGTCACCCTGATTGCCATCGGACTGTCTATATAGACACGTTGATAGTCGAGCCGCCCCTCGTGATAGAGTTCGCCCAGCCGGTAAATCAGGTCCTGGGTGCGCCCGACGGCGAAGGCCGGAATCAGGATGTTTCCCTTGTTTTTTGCGGCGTACTCGATGACGCCCTTGAACTCATCGAGCGTCTCTTCCAGCGCGCGGTGATTCCTGCTGCCATAGGTGGACTCCATCAGGACAACATCCGCCTCGAGCAGGATCTCCGGGTCTTTCATCAGCGGTGCGTAGTTGTTGCCCAGATCTCCGGAGAACACGAGCTTGCGGCGTTGACCCGCATCGCCGAACCAGAGTTCGACGATCGCAGAGCCTAGGATGTGCCCGGCGTCCCTGAAACGCAGATCGATGCCGTGCACCACTGAGATCTTTTCACCGTAGTCAATGCCCTCGCAGAATCCGAGCGCCCGTTCGATATCATTCCGGGAATACAGCGGTTCGACCGGCCGCTTCCCGGCGCGCTGTCGTTTTCTGTTCTCCCATTGGACATCCCTTTGATGTAAAGAGGCCGCATCGTTCAGCATGATGGGTAACAGGTCGTTGCTCGGGCGGGTCAAGTACACGATTCCCGAAAACCCCTTGGCCACCAGCAGTGGCAACATGCCGGAGTGGTCAAGGTGGGCGTGTGAAACGATCACGGCATCGATCTTCGCGGCTTCGAAGGGGAAGTCTGGTTCGGTTCCCGACCGAAGCTCCTCCTTCCCCTGGGTCATGCCACATTCGAGCAGCACCGCGTGTCGCGCAGTCCTGATCAGGTAAAGTGAGCCGGTTACCTGCTGTGCCGCACCACAAAAGGTTAGTGTCGCCATATCATTGCCTGTCAAATCAGAAGCTTTTTCAGATTTTGGCCGACGGGCCCGCCACCACCTTGCTGGACGTGCTCACTACTGTACCGACACCTGAGCCAAGTTCATCTCGCGGCGGGCAAATCCGCGATCACGTTTCGAGCGTACTATCGGTATCGGCTACGTGTCCTGTGGCCGACCGGATTTTCCACCGGTTCAAATGCCGTATCGATACGCCTGACCGATTTGCAGGATCCTCGATGATGCGTGCGCGGAGGACAGATTGACACATTCAGGACCGAGGATGCTTGCGGCGCTGGGATTGATGGCCGCGCTGTCGGGGTGCTCGGCCCTGGCAATTGTTGACGGCCTGACTCCGGATTCAGGATACCGGCTGGAGTCCGCGATCGCCTACGGAGGCCTGCCACGTCAGAGGCTCGACGTCTACGTTCCGATCGCGGCTGGCGGCCCGTATCCGACGGTCGTCTTCTTCTACGGAGGGAGATGGACCTTCGGCAACCGCGAAGACTACCGCTTCGTCGGTCAGGCACTGGCCTCGCGCGGAATACTGACGGTCGTCGCCGACTACCGGCACTACCCCGAGGTACGCTTTCCGGCGTTCGTCGAAGACGGTGCCCGGGCAGTCGCGTGGACTCACAGGAAGATACATGAATTTGGCGGGGATCCGGACAGACTGTTTCTGATGGGTCATTCAGCCGGCGCACACATCGCCGCGATGCTCGCGACCGACGAAAGATACCTGCGTCGGGAAGGGGGTGGCAGGCAATGGCTTGCGGGATTCATCGGCCTCTCGGGGCCCTATGATTTTCTGCCGCTGACGGACGGTGATCTTGTCGAAATATTTGGTCCGGCGGATCTTCAGCCCGCGTCCCAACCCGTCAATTTCGTCGATGATCGGGCGCCACCCATGCTGCTCATGCACGGCCTGGGCGACGACACGGTCAGGGTACGAAACACGCGAAACCTTGCCGCGCGGGCATTGTCATCGGGCGTGCCGGTCACCACCATCTACTACCCTGACCTCGGACACGTACGAATCATCGGCGCCATGGCCAAACCCTTCCAGGGATGGGCCCCGGTGGCGAAAGACATCTCGGAATTCATACACGGGCGGGAGAAAACTGAACGAGTGGATAAACGGAACTCGTGTCGCAGCACGCCCTGGCGGGCCACGTTTGAATCTCCGGGCGCCGGCACTACCCGGGGACTGGTCGCCCATGACCGGGGCGGGTAGGCGGGTTGCCAATGGGGGCTTCGTGCAAATGGTACTCGACCTCGCCGGCGGCAAGCGCCTCGACGCCAGAAAATTCTCGGGCGTTCTGCTGCGCGTGTCGGGGAACGGTGAACGTTACAACATCCATCTTCGAACCCGCGACCTGCGGTTGCCCTGGTATCCCGTAAACCCGGATACAAGGCTCAGGACGCCGCGTCCACGCCGGGACAATCATCCCAAGGCGCCTGCTCGTGAAAGTGGTCGGCCATATGTCCGGAGAAAACCTGGACCCGTCGCGATGAATAGCGACCCGGCGGATAGACCAGGTACATGCCAATCGCATCCAGCCGGTAGTCTGTCAGTACAGGCTCCAGGATACCTTTGCGGATGCCGTTGTGCGCGATGAACAAGGGCAACACGGCAATACCAAGGCCCGCCTCACAGGCCTGCATGATGTGGTCCCCGTTGTTGGCGGCGAGCGCGGTGCGGGGCCTGGCCTGATGAAGCCGGCCATTGGAGTCGCGAAGACGCCAGATCGCGCCCCGCTTTGCAAGGGTGTACCTCAGACCCTTGTGCCGACTCAGGTTCTCCGGCGATTCCGGACGGCCATGGGTATCGAGATATTCCTTGCTGGCCACGCAAATCATGTCGATCGTATTCAGACGGCGGGCCACCAGCGTGGAATCCGCAAGCTCACCGATCCGTATCGCCAGGTCGAAGCCCTCATCCACCAGATCCACTTCCCGGTCGCCCAGATCAACCTCCATCTGTACGTCCGGATGCGCCTTTGCGAACTCCGCCACCACCGGTCCCAGATAACGTATTCCAAAGCTGAGCGGGGCGGCAATCTTGAGACGGCCCGACAGCTGAGTGCTATCGGCAGAGACCGTCTGTTCGGCCTCCTCCCAGTCGGCCAGGATCCTCACGGCTCTCTCGTGCAGCGCATGACCGGCATCCGTGAGACTTAGCCTCCGCGTCGTGCGATTCAGCAGGCGCACGCCGAGTCGCGCTTCCAGCTCGCTGACCCGCCGACTGACAGCAGATTTGGCGCTACCGAGACGCTCGGCGGCCGCGCTGAAGCTCCCGTGTTCGACTACACCGACGAACGCAGCGAGTTCCTCGTAGCGGTTCATGTCGGATTGTTGCTCATTCAGGAAAAATATTTTACTTCTATAGCTGTTTATCTATTCATAAGCAACGATGAAACTTCTCCCATCGATCAGGCGAGCTGATCGGAGACCCTACACAGGAGAAGATCCATGAACACTACCCGATTGAACCCATTCGGAAATCTCGTCGCCCGGGCCCTGATGGCCCTGATCTTCATCGGCGCCGGCATCAGCGAGATCGGCGGCTACGCCGGGACCCTGGCCTACATGGAAAGCGCCGGCGTACCCGCAATGTTGCTGCCCCTGGTGATCGCTCTCGAACTCGGCGGTGGACTGGCGCTGCTGCTGGGTATCGGCGCACGGGTCAGCGCGGTCGTACTCGCGGGGTTCACCCTGGTCGCCGCCCTGCTTTTCCACGCAGACTTCGCCGACCAGATGCAATCCATCCTGTTCATGAAAAACCTCGCGATCGCCGGCGGCCTGCTCATGGTGGCATTGCACGGCCCGGGTGCCTGGTCCGCCGCTCGGCTCCTGGAGCACCGTTCCGCCATGGCGGCCCACTGAGCCGATGGGCCATTGGAGAATAGTGTGACGGACATCTATCCGAGGGACAGGGAAAACATACCCCGGATGACTAATCCGATACATTCGACAGTACATCACAACAAGCCAGGGATGGCATGGCACGTCGACCCGGAGACGAAAGACTGACTCAAGGCAAAAATTCCCCATTTTCAGCATTCTATGGCGGGTTTTGTGCAATTGAATGGGAACGCTGGCAATAGGCGCTCTGGAATGCCGTCTCTCCGTGTACCCAGAGTTCCCTCATGAATTCCTCTACATCTACATTCGCTACGAACTCATGGGGCTATCTTTACCTCCGTCCTCCTGGCATCCCGTACTCCAGTAGACATGACTGCCAAATCAGTCGCCAGCTGCCAATAAGGACGGATTCCATCATGAGGGTAGTACAACGGCTTGATATCAACCGCCTTGGGTATCGAATCATCGTCAATCAGGGAAGACGGTTTGCCGTAGTGCTTTTTATACGCGTAATAAATTGGATAAAAACGCTCTATATCGAACTCGTTTATCTGCTTGTAAGGCCATGGACGATCAAAGTACTGGAATAGCCATTCCATGGCGATTTTTATGCTTTGTCCGTCCGGACCTTTGAATGACCACAGATCATCCCGTACTCTTCCTGCCAGTTCGGCCAAGTGGATCCATCCCTGGAGATTAAAGCAGCAATAGTGCGCTGTGATCGTACGTTTCATCTCAACGGGCTGTCTCCCATCAGGTTCGAACTGTTGCACAATCCTTGTGTGGCTATCCCGTAAGGTGTCGCGAGATACTGACCATTCTCCCAGGAAACTCGATAGCGCCAGAACCTGCAGGTCGTAGTAGGTTCCATGATTGCTCAAAGAGGATCGTTCCTTTCGACCCTTCGGACTTTCGCGTAACCAAATTAGGTAGCGTTCAAACCATCCCCGTAACGTCTCGTTCTCATGATCACTAAGGAATCCCTCAGATTGCAGAAACCGCAGCGCATCAAGGAAGAAATACAAGTCTTTCCATTCGATGATGCCGCTGCTGCTTCCTCGATTCTTGTTGTGCCCCCGCCTTACCTGAGCATATTCGAGATGCGGATTCATTGCCGTTTCACGATCAATAAACCAGCGTCTGACTAGATTCGCCGCATGATCTGCATAGTCAGTTTTCCCGTGCCTGATATATGCAAGCGAAAGGACGAACGTGTCATCAAACAGTCTCTGCAAACGCGTTCTGTCATATTTCTCGCTTAGAGGTTCATACAGACGAGTTCCGGGTACTCTCTGCCCATCACGACGCACGTACGGCAGGCCGGGTATCCGAAACGGGTGAGGCCACCAATAAGGGGCGGGGTGCCAGTAATCATGCATGTTTCCGCCTGGCGGAATCGTAGTCTTGTCAACAACCGAATATGGACCACGTTCAAGCGCCTCCTCAGCCGTAATTTCCAGCTGCTCCAGCAGGTGCCTTTGACCGTTATGGGTAGCTTTTGCGCACATCATACTCAAGCGACCAGTTCCCGTTCCGCCAAGATAAAGCGGAATACCAATTCCCTATTCTTCAGGGCATTGTAGTGCTACTGTTCTGGTCTTTTCTCCTCTCGCTACTTGCCGTTGACTGTTCTGATCGAGTCCGAATCAGAGAACTGATCACCTGGGTACGTTCTTCCGGTGAGGGTCGCATCGGTTTCGCCGCCCATGAACTTCGCGTCACCGAGTTTGAAACGCAGCAGCAAATCGTCAAGGCCATCCCGATTCACGTCGACCACCTTTTCACGCAAGTGATTCTGCCCAGCCGCGACCAAATCGGACGGATCCCGGATCGACCTGCAGGGCGTCGAAGCCCGTACCTGACAATATCGCCACCCAGAACTCGTTGTTGCTTTTCTGATCGCGAAGATCGAACACATTGGCTTTGTCAGGGTCCCGGTAAGGCTTGATGTCGATGGAAACGTTTTGAACCTTGGCGGGAGTGATGCGATAGACCACGCCCCTATCTCGATCCGATACATACAGCGCTACATCGGGACCTGAACGACTATCAGCACCGAGTCCGCTACACCGAACCGCGTGATTTTCCCATCGGCCGTCACTCGGTAGATATTGGTATCGTCTGAGATCCCAAAAAGATGTCCTTGCCACCGTGAATCGTAGGGACCAAATTCAAGCCCGTAGAAGTATTGTAGACGGTTGTCAGAATCCGGGAGGGAGGTCCCGTCTGGCGCGTACCCGTATCTGATTCTGCTGAGAATCCGAATAAATCCGGTTTGCTCCATCGACCGTCACAGCCAGGAATGAATCACCAAGAACATTTATGGTTTCTGTCGTTGCCGCCCGCGCCCTGAAAGGAGGGTTCTGATCGGCAATTATCAAGCACCCAGCTCTGTCAAACGTCAGACTCGCGGGATTTCCTATGCCATATACGGGTCCCAAAGCAGTGATGGTTGACAGATCAGGGCGGATTGCTGCTACGAATCCCGGCGTCCCTTCCCCCGGATCTGCATTTCCCACTAGTGCCGACCCAGGCACTCCCGCTATCGCTCCGCTTGCATCAAACGCGACCGAATCAGGATCGGGGAAAAGAGTATCGCCGTACTCTTCAACCGGAGACCCGCCAGCGCCAATCTCATTCCGATGTTGTTCCGCTTAGCCCATTGTGATTTGTGATAAAAATTCAAGATGGAAACTATAGAGAAAACTGATAGTGAGCCAAGATCAATGTCGTGAGACGCAGGGTGGTATCGGTTGGGTTGACTGGATTTCGTAACAAATCATCCCTCGTCTGTTCTATACCGAGGGACAGGGCGGTTCTACTGCCTGCTGTTTTTTGAGCCGCTGACAGACCCATCCACGTTTTCCGAACACCAGAATCTTCTGGCCCGCGCAGGGTTGGATTTCTGACCGTCCTCCTGGTCCCTCCACAATCGGCATTCCGCCGGGAAGGCACCATTCCCTTTCCCCCCTCAAAATCGGTTCGCCGTGACAAGAATCACGGTTTCATATGATCTCCCGGTATACAGTGCACTCGTGACGTGCAGCTGAGGGAATGGACATGCTGACCTTTATTATCCCCGTTATTGCGGAGGAGATTTCTGACAATCGGGACCTGGTTCTGGCCAACCTCAGGAAGACGCTGGCATCGGTCAAGAATCAAACGAGCCCGGACTGGCGTGCCTTGATCGTAAGCCAGTCCAGGCCCAAAGTTGATTACGTCGAAGACAAGATTGTCTACGTGCACGCGGATTTCCCTCCGGCCAGGAAGTACGCGAAAAATGCCAGGCTTTCCGCGGTCAAGCGTGCGGTATGTCGCAGGGCGAATGACCTGGACAGGGTACGCAAGATTCGTGTCGCCGCACAGGCGCTGCACCGGTTCAGGACTGACTTCGTGATGCTTCTCGAGGCTGATGATCTGGTCAGCAACCATCTCTGCGAGTTTGTCGAGAAGAACCGGGACGCAAACGGGTGGTCGATAGACAAAGGATATGTCTGGAACGGGAAAACCAGATATCTGCTTCGCACAGACAAATTGACATCCCTGTCCGGAAGCAGCTGGGTCGTGAAGGTGTTCTATGAAATGCTGCCGGAAACCATACCGCTCGAGGTCGAGCCTTCAACGCTGAGTCTCGTACCATCAGGTTGCCCTTTCCTGGACAATGGCCACAGGATGATGAAGGCCGGAATGGCCCGGGCCGGCAAACCCCTCGACGTTCTACCCTTCCATGGGGTCATCTATCATTCCGGCCACGGCGCCAACCTGTCCCGTCGGCATCCGCGTCCCCATTCATCCTTTGTCAGAAAACTTCTCACTTGGCAGCGAGACGTTATATTCGACAGGGAAAGAGCGAGAAACCGGGTATTTCTAGGTGAGAAACTCAGGTCGGAATTCGCGATCGGCAGGGACCCTGATCCCGTGACGACCAGCGAACACATCTGGCCGGCTGTGATCGCACGCTGATCTCGGGATTACCGGAAATATGCCCGTCGCGTGATCGTTTCCAGTTCGAATCCCCGATACCCGAAACGCTCTTGCCACACCCGGGAAGGGTAACCTGCCTTCCCCTGTTCCCCCTAAAGTTGATTTTCATGTATGCCCCTGCGAGGCTCTGAGCCTGCAAACCCAGTCAAACTCCTGGTTGGTTGATTTGCGCGGCGACCCGCGGAACCCCAGCGTGAACAAGTCGCGCGTCGTGAACGTCCCCGGTCGTCGACTGTCGCAATCGGCAACGCCCTCAATGAATCCCGAGGACTCGACGTTGCGAATTACCGACACGACACTGCAATCTCAGGTTTATTGCCTTCCAGAGTAGATTTGCATATGAATCCCGTTCAAGCCCGCCGGACTGTTACCTGCCTTTTCTTCGGCGGGATCGCTACCCTCTTTTTCTCCCCTGCGATCGCGGCGGTAACCGCACCTCAATACGAAATCGAGACAGACCGGACACTCGACAGCCTGCGCATCCGCGCCTGCTTCCCCGGTCCTGTTCCCCGCAGGCTTGTCGCCCTGCATCCGCGCGCCAACCGCTACATGACCCTGTCTTCGGATACAGGCGCCGGGCACGTCCGGCAAAGCGGCAACGAGCTCCGCCTCTCCGGGCTCGAGCCCGGTGAATGCATCCGGTACACCGTCCATCTCGATCGACTGCCGAATCGGTGGCAGCGCGGCGCCGGTGGCTTCCGGGTCGGCGGGTCGGTCCTGCTTTCCCCCCATCTGCTCCTGTGGCTGCCTGATCAGGCAGGCGTCGACGAGGCAACAACTATCCGATTCTCCCTGCCCGACGGCATTTCGGTCTCCGCACCGTGGAAGGCGGGGAACCGTTCGGATCACAGCGTGGATTTCGTGCTCGGCCCCCGCCCGGTGGATCTCGATGCCCGCCTGGCCCTGGGCCGTTTCGACGTCACCGGCGTCGATCTGCCCGGCGCCCGGCTCCGTCTCGCCATCCTGCCGGCCCGGTCGGGATCGGATGTCACCGGTCTTTATCAATGGATCGAGAACGGCGCCCGCGCCCTGACCACCGTTTACGGCCGGTTTCCGGTCCGGGATGCGCAGATTCTCGTGGTCCCGATCGGACGCTCGCGCGAACCCGTCCCCTGGGCGCAGGTCATGCGCGGCGGCGGTGACGCGGTTCATCTCTATGTGGACGAAACCCGATCACTGAACTCCTTCCTCGACGACTGGACGCTCTATCACGAACTCTCGCACCTGCTGCACCCGTTGCTGGACGGGGACGACACCTGGCTTTCGGAAGGACTGGCGAGCTACTACCAGAATGTCATTCAGGCCAGGCAGGGCAGGATCGACGAGGCCAGGGCATGGTCGAATCTTGACGCGGGTTTCCTGCGTGGTGAACGGGGAACTCCCCGGGACATGTCGCTGGCCGAGGCGACCGAGAACATGATGCGAGACCGGCTTTTCATGCGCGTTTACTGGAGCGGCGCCGCCGTGGCCCTGATGGCGGACGCGGAACTGCGGCGCCGCTCCGGTGGGTATCAATCGCTTGATACCGCATTCCAGGGGTTGCGCGAGTGCTGCCTTCCCTTCAAGGAAACCTGGAGCGGGACACAGCTTGTCGAGCAACTTGACGTCATTACCGATACCGACGTGTTCCGCTCGCTCTACCAGGCACACAGGGACTCGCCAGATTTCCCGGACCTATCCGCCACCTACCGGCGCCTTGGACTGACAAGACACGCGGACGGTGAGGTTTCGCTCGCGGACAACGCCGGCGAGTCATCGAGTCGCCGCGCCATCATGACGAGTCCCGACTGATAGGCTGCGCCAAACGATGCTCACGAACCGCCTTCGGTGCGTTCTTTGGCTCTTTCTGTGCCAGTCGGCAATTTCCGGCGCCGGCACACCATCAGAAGTGGACCGGCGATCAGCAGAATCCCCTGCAATGCAGGAACTCCTGAGCGACATCGACGAGATACGCGGTCGATACGACATCCCGGCGGTGGCGTTCACGCTCGTCTCCCCCGACGGTCCGACGCAGACGCGGGTATTGGGGCTGGCGAACCGCGACGGATCGATCCCGGCCACACCGGACACCCTTTTCCGGATCGGTTCCATCACCAAGACGTTCACGGCGCTGGCGATACTCCAGGCTCAGGACCGGGGACTGCTGCGGTTGGATCACCAGATCACGGAGATGGCGCCGGATGCGCCCCTGGACAACCCCTGGCGGGGCACCCGGCCGGTCCACCTCGTTCATCTGCTGGAGCACACTGCCGGGCTGCTGGACCTGAGCAGGGCGGAGTTCGACCACAACACACCGCTCAGCATCTCCGAAGGACTTCGGGTCGCGCCCGCACAACGCGTGGTCCGCTGGCCCCCCGGCATGCACTCGTCCTATTCCAACGCGGGCTACGGACTCGCCGGATACGTCCTGGAAAAGGCCACCGGCATATCGTGGCCGCGGATCATGCAGGACTGGCTGTTCCTGCCGCTCGGCATGAACTCCGCGAGCGCGACGGCGGTAACCCCCGACCGCGGGACGCTCGCGGCCGGCTACGATACCGACGGTCAGACCCCCATCCCCTACTGGCATATGGTCATGCCCTCGTTCGGCGCGATCAACGCCTCGCCGCGAGAGATGGGTGCGCTGCCGCGACTGTTCCTGAATGACGGACGTGTGGACGGCAGGACCGTTGTCAGCAAGGCCGCCATCCGGCGCATGGAACGTCCCACGACGACCCTGGCCGCGCGGAGCGGCCTGCGCTACGGGTACGGACCCGGACTGTCCGCGTTTCCCTACAGGGGATTTCTCTTCTACGGCCATGGCGGCGACGGTGACGGCTATCTGTCCCGATTCGGCTACAGCAGGCAGCTCGACCGCGGTTATTTCGTCGTCATCAACGCGTTTCATCACCGGGCGCTGCGGGAAATCCGGGAACGAGTCCAGGACTATCTCATCGTGGGGGTTCAGCCACCGGCTGCGCCGCCGGAACCCGACGTGGATGTGGACAGCCTGAAAAACCTCGCCGGACGCTACGAGTCCGTGACCTGGCGGTTTCCGTGGCAATCAGGCGGCAACCTTCCTGAAATAATGGCGGTACTCGTAGAGGGCGATGGCCTTTATCTGCATTACGACGGCGAAAAAAGGAAACTGGTTCCCGTCAGTCACCGGCACTTCCGCCATGTCGGTGAGTCGACGGCGACGATGGCCTTCGTGCGGTGGGGTGGCGCGCTCTACTTCCAGGGTGAGGAGGGAAACTTCCGGAGAATCGAGCCCCCCCGCTCAAGAAAAACGTGCAGTCCGCCGAGACAGCCCGATAGTCGAGGACTTGGGATGCGCCGGAGTCGTCTTGCGGGCGGCCGCAGGATGGAGTCGACGCGTCAGATCCGGTTTCGCAGCCCGAGGTCGTCCGGATGCGGAAACAGGTAGACCTGGCGCCCCATCCAGGCGTCCGGATGCCGGCTGAAATAGTGACGCAGCAGCGTGATCGGCACCACCAGGGGGACCTCGTTGCGGCAATAGGCCTCGATGCTCCCGGCGATTTCCTTTTTGTCGCTGCCGTCGATGCCGCGCTTGAGGTAACCCAACATATGCTGCAGCACGTTGACGTGGCGCTTGCGGTTTACCCTGCGGCCAAGCGTCGTCATCAACTCCTCGAAATACCGCGATGCCACTTCGTTCAGGGCGACTGCGGACAAGTCGCAAAGCATACGTCCGAGCCTTTGGTAAGCCGCCTGTGAGTGGGCCATCACCAGGTATTTGTGGTCGGTATGAAACGCGATCAATTTTGCCGGCGTAACGCCTTCCGCGGCCAGCTCCCGCCAGCGCCGGTATGTGTAGACGCGATTGATGAAATTTTCCCGAAGCACGGGGTCGTTGAGACGCCCCTCCTCCTCGACCGGCAACAGGGGCATGCGCTCGGTGAGTACGCCGGCGTAGATCCCCGTTCCCCTGCGCTCTCCCGCCCCCCCCTTCGGGTTATAGACCTTCACACGTTCCATCCCGCAGCTCGGGGAATCCTTTTTCAGTATATAGCCGCTGAGCTGGTCCAGGCCCGGCACCGTTTTCTCCGCATAGGCCTGCAACCGTTCGGTGAAATCCCGGTCGGGATCATCCGTCCCCACGGCCCGGGGTGCCCCGGGATCCCCTGTCAGACGGATGGGCGGGCGCGGGATACCCATGCCGATCGCGACTTCAGGACAAACCGGCACGTAGTCCGCATAGCGAGCCAGATCGCCACAGACGAAACCGTCGCGCCTGTGCCCCCCGTTGAACCGCACCTCCTGACCGAGCAGACAGGAACTGATACCGATTTTCACGCGTGGGAAGTTTCTCTCTTCGTTGGTCTGTGTCATCGAGTCGTCAAAATACCGAGTCATCGCCGCAAGTGCACTGGATAACCAGGCTACCCCAGCCTGTGAGGTCAATGAACACGTCCACACTCGCTCTCAAACACCGGGTGGATGCGGTACATGCACGCCTGGGACCATTGCCGGCGCAACTATAACCAGCGCCTTTTCCCGGGCATTCCGGACCTGGACGGGCCAGGCCCAAACCCCCGGGAGGTCCGTCCCTGGACGTCTCGGACAGGCTCCTAGCGGCGGGTGGCGCTGACGTTCAGGAATTCCCCCCGTATCCAGGTCGTGCCGTCGGTCGCCATATTGTGCTCGGCGTAGATCTGCTCCAGGTCGGTGCGAAGACTCTCCCGCCCCTCCGGATTCAGGGCGGCGAACGCCCTCCTCACTGGACCGAAATGCCGGCGAAAATACTCCACCAGCTCGGCAGTCCCGAAGGGGTAGGTCCAGCGGGGATAGTACCGGCGTGTAAGCTCCAGGTCGGTGAAACCGTATGACAATCTTTCGGTGGCCGTTTCCTCATGACCCCACAGGGCGGGCGATACCACGCCGGCCGGTGGCGGCACATGCTTGCCGACACACTTGAACATGGATGCCGCGAAACCCCCGGGCGTCCAGTTCGCCATATAGAGGAGCCCGCCCGGCTTTAGGACGCGCGCCAGTTCCGAGGCCACCCGGTCTGGCCTGGGCGCGAACATCGCGCCGATCATACTGATGACGACATCGAACTCACCGTCACCGTAAGGCAGGTCTTCGGCGTCACCTTGCTCGAAACGCACGGAAAGCCCCTCCCTCGCCGCCCGCTCGCGGGCGAACGCCACCAGGTTTCCGGCGATGTCCACGCCGGTGACGACGGCGCCGGCCCTGGCCGCAGGTATGGCGGTCTGGCCCGAGCCGCAACCCACATCGAGCAGGCGTGTGCCGGGCTCGATCCGCCAGCCCCGCAGGATATCGATCGCGCCCGGCTCCATGTAACTGGCGAAGCTCGCGTAGTCGCCATCCTCCCAGGTGGCCCGCATGCGGGTCTTGATTGCGTCGAGATTCTCCGCCAGCGGGTCGCGGACCACGTAGCGCGGCGACCGGGACGATGATTCGTTGATTGTGGGCATCGGGTTGTTCATAGTGACTCCTCCTGTGGATGTCGCGTCTGTTGGTGACGCATCGAATCCTAGGCGGACGCCGGGGCGAATTTGCGGCGAAACTCCTATGATTTGTCGACCATTGTTCTACGGCCTTTCAATTCAAACAGTTACTGCCGTTCCGATGGTTCGGCAATCCCCTGCTCCCGAATGAACGACGAAGAAAAAACGGACCGCAACCAGCATTTGTTCATCGGAGAGTGGCTCGTCGATCCCGGCACGGGAGAGATGCGCCGCGGTCAAGAGACCCGCCGGCTGGAACCGAAGGTCACCACGGTGCTGATGTGCCTCACCGAGCGCGCCGGCGAGGTGGTTTCCAGAGACGAACTGGAGGCCAGGGCCTGGGCGGGCATGGTGGTCGGCTACGATTCCCTGGCCAGCACCATCATCAAGCTGCGCAAGGCCTTCGGTGACGAGGCGAGGAAACCGAATGTCATCGAGACCGTGCCGAAAAAGGGCTATCGACTGATTGCACCGGTACGCCGTGAGGATATCGAATCCGACGCCCCTGTATCCGGCCCACTCCCCTCTCCCCGCAAACCGGCCCGAAAACTCCTGTCCCGGGACACCTGGATCGCCATGGCATTGAGCGTGGCGCTGGCGGCCGCGGGACTCCCACTCTGGTACTCATCCGAGAAAACGGCACCACCGGAGCCCGGTGAGACAGCCGTTCAGGGGTCAAAACCTGCCGTCGCCGTGTTGCCCTTCACCAACCTGAGCAACGACCCCGAGCAGGACTATTTCAGCGACGGCATCACGATGGATCTGATCACCGACCTTTCCAGGGTGTCCGGCCTGCATGTCATTGCGAGAAATTCCGCGTTCGCCTACCGGGACCGGGATGTGGACGCCCGCAGGATCGGCGAGGAACTGGGGGTGACCTATCTTATCGAGGGAAGCGTGCAGAAGGCCGGCCGCCAGGTGCGAATCTCGGCCAGGCTGATCGATACCGCAAGCGGTTATCACCTCTGGGCGGAACGTTTCGACGGCACGCTGGAGGACGTGTTTGCGTTACAGGACGAGGTCATTTCGAAGATCGTTTCCTCGCTGGCGGTCACCCTGACCGCCGCAGAGCGGACGCGGATCGCGCACAAGTACACGACCAGCATCGACGCCTACGACAATTTTCTCCAGGGCTGGAAGCATTTCTGGGAGTTCTCACGCGAAGGGAACCGGCAGGCCCGTGAGCACTATTTCAAGGCAATCGAACTCGATCCGGACTTTGCCAGGGCCTACGCCAACCTGGCCATGTCTTATACCTACGACTTTGTGTACGGCTGGAGCGACACCGCGGACCAGTCCCTGGGCCTGGCGGTAACAAACGCGCGCAAGGCCGTGGAACTGGACGACGACCTGCCCCAGGTACACTGGGCGCGCGGCCTGACCCTCCAGTTCAGCAAGAAACCCGCCGAGGCCATTCGCTCGATCGAAAAGGCTATCGAACTGGACCCGAATTTCGCCGATGGCTACGGCCTGCTGGCATCGACGCTCAATTTCGCGGGGCGCCCGGACCAGGCGCTGGAAGTTATGCAACAGGCGATGCGGTTGAACCCGCGCTACCCCTTCATTTACGAAGTCATTCTCGGGGAGATCCATTTCAATCTGCGGGACTACGATCAGGCGATCGATCGATTTACCTCAGCGCTCGCACGCAATCCGCAGGCCCAGGAACCGCGCCTCTGGCTTGCGGCGGCCTATGCGCACACGGACCGGATGGATGCGGCGCAGTGGCAACTGGAAGAGGTGCGGATTTCAGACCCACAGGTCTCGGTAGAAAGGATAGAGCGAACCATTCCGTTCAGCGATCCGGGGCAGCGCAAACACCTTGTGGACGGTTTGTACAAGGCGGGGCTGCGCGATTAGGTTCCGA
>JAYENI010000286.1:0-4503 GCA_034722015.1 Pseudomonadota bacterium | reverse complement strand
GACCTCCAGGAGGCTGGTTTCCAGCCGGTCACCAACGGTAAAGCGCCGGGCGCGTGGAAATCGGTCCAGTTGCGGGATCATCCACAACAGGAGCTGGTGGCAGGCCTGTACCGCCTGCGGGGTCGAGTCGGACATGACAACACGAAGATCAAATCAAGAACAAGACCACAAAGGGTAAAAGAACAAAGCAAAAAGGGCTACAGGTCCTGGGCCAGACGAAACCCCACGACGTTGAACCCGGAGTCGCGGGCGGTCCCGGCCACGGTACGCCGAGCGCAGGTACCTCGGGATGAAGCTCCAGGAGCCCCCGCGCAGCACGCGCCGGGCGCAATTCCCACCGTCCTCCCCGCGCCAGGGCTTGCTGCCATCCTCTGGCGCGCCCTTGTAGTTCTTATGCCAGCAGTCCTCCACCCACTCCCAGACGTTGCCCGCGGTGTCGGACAGGCCGAAAGGATTCGCCGGGAATGATCCGACCGGGGCGGTTTTTTTCTTGTCCCACCGACTGCCGCACCCGTCGCAGTTGGCCCGGTTCCTCCCCTCCTCGTTTCCCCACCAGTACGCAGTCCGCGTTCCCGCGCGCGCCGCGTATTCCCACTCGGCCTCCGTGGGCAGGCGATAGCGCTTTCCGGTCTGCTGGGACAGCCACTCAGCGTAGGCCACCGCATCTTTCCCGGTCACGTTTATGACGGGCCGGTCGCCCCGCCCCCATCCCTCGTCATCCGGCGGTTCGATTCCCGTTGCTTTGGCAAACCGGTCGAATTCCGTGAAGGTCACCTCGTACCTGCCGAGGGCGAAGGGCTTCGCGAACCGCACCGTACGCACCGGTTGCTCATCGGTGTTGCCCTTCCCCTGCAGGTCGCCCATCTCGAACTCGCCCGCCGGGATCGGCACCATCTTCGGACAGAATTCACAATCCTTGTCCGACTCTGGTTGACGACTCTCCTCCTCAGCAAGACGCGTCTCATCCTCCTTGACAAGACGCTCCTGTTCATCCCGCATCTTCATTTCCAACATACGATTCCGCAGACTTTTGACCGCCTCAGTACCGGGATCAACCGTGTCCGCCCGCTCCAGGTATCGTTCGGCATTGCCATACTCCCGGTTCGACACGGCATTCTGCGCCCACGACAAATAGCGTTCGTGCACTCGCTCAATACCTCTGTTCGCGCCTTCGTGATCAGGGTCCAGTTCGAGGACCTTCCGGTAGTAGAGAAGGGCATTGTCATCTGAAGGTGAGGTAAGGCGACGTGCCTCGAAAGCGGCTTGCGCCTTCGCGAGCAATGCGTCCAACTGTCCGTGCAACACCGCTTGATCTGCCTGTCGCTTTGTCTCCGCCGCTTTGCGTCCCTCTTCCTTGGCTTGGCGTCGCCCCTCTTCAGCACGGCGTTGTTTTTCCTCCTGCGCCTTGCGCTTCGATTCCGCCTCCGCCTCATTCTCCGCTGCTTCCTGAGCCGCCTTATCGGTTTCTTCTTGCAGTTGACGTTGCTTCGCAAAAGGTTGGGGGTCAGGGCGATCGGTGCCTTCCATCCTGGGCAGCACCACGAAGGCAACCAACACGATCGCCACGCTCACACCAATGAGTGCGACAAGTGGTAGCCAATTCGCGCGACGACGTTGTGTCTTTGATCGGTGCGGATCCTCGTCATTGCTCTTGATGTCTTCCTCGGCACGGCGGCCGTTGCTTTTCTCTTCCCCGACCCTGATTTCCTCTTCTGCCGCCCGGCCGGCCTTCTCCTTCTCTCGACGTTCCGCCTCTTCCCGAACGGACCTCGCTTCGTCTTGCTTGCGCTTCAACTCCGCCTGTTGTTTCGACGCCGCCGACTCACGTTCTTCTTCGGCCTTCCGCCTCGCTTCCTCCCTGGCAGGGGATGGGCCGAGTACCGTCTCGATATCCGCAGCCAGCTTCAGGAAGGCCGGAGATTCCGCCGAGCCGTTCCACTCGATGAGGTCCGCCGCCTGTATGCGCCGAAACGCAAGCGGGATGCGTACATCATCGATGCGGACGGGGACGAGAACACCTCGATGGGCGCCTTCCTCCGCCTCGGTGCGAACCCACCTCGACTTCACCGACGATTCGGACCACATGACAATGATGCATCTGGCGTCGTCTATCGCTGCCTCGATGACCTCGTCGAACGTTTTCCCGGCAGGGATGGTTCGGTCCCACCATACCGACCACCCCAGGGCTTCCAGAGCCCCGGCCAGACCCGCGGCCCGATTCTCATCGTCCCGGGAATAACTGAGAAAGATATCGCTCATGAGTCCCGTCGACGTGCCATAGAGTCTGCAGTAGAAGGTACGCCAGGCCAGATCCCCGGACCCGGCCCTGCCGCAATCTCCTCGACCTGGTCCGAGCGGCTATAGCTTATGAAGATCTGGCGAATCGGATGGTCGGTTTTATTCATCAGGGGCTTTCCGGGAGCCTGTACCATTGCTTGGTTATTCTAGTCCCTGTGTCGTGGCGCATTGGGTTCGGGCACTCGAAACCCGGCTCGGTCTCGCCGCCCGGGCAGGACCTGAACGTGATTCGGCCGGGTCGGGAAATCCGTAACGCCACCGCAGCGTTCCTCCCCACCGCTGTGTAGAATTGCACGTGCCAGTCAAATCCAGGCCATTTCAGGGGGATGCGAAACAATGCCGGCCAAACTCTGTTTTGTCCTCATGCCCTTCGGCAGGAAACCCGATTCCGGCGGCCTGATGATCGATTTCGACAAGGTCTACGACCGGGTCATCAAACCTGCCATCGAGAATACCGGAATGGAACCCATTCGCGCGGACGAGGAGCAGGCCGGCGGGATCATCCATAAGCCCATGTACGAGCGCCTGCTCCTGTGCGAGTTTGCCGTGGCCGACCTCACGACTGCCAACGCCAATGTCTACTACGAACTCGGCGTCCGCCATGCCGTGCGGCCCGCCAGCACGATACTGATCTTCGCGGACACGACGCGCCTGCCGTTCGATGTGGCCCCCTTGCGCGGGCTACCCTACAAGCTCGACCCCACCGGGGAGCCCGACGATGTCGAGGCGACGATCGAGGCAATCTCCACCCGGTTGAAGGCCGCTCGCGAGGTCCAAACTGACAGCCCGTTGTTCGAACTGATCGACGGCATGCGGCCCCAGCAAGTACCGCACGAGAAGACGGACGCTTTCCGGGATCAGGTCGAATACTCACAAAGCATCAAGTCACAACTGCGCGATGCTCGCAGGGCGGGCGTGGACGAAATACGAAAGATCGAGCGGCAGCTGGGCGAACTGAAAGACACCGAGGCCGGCGTCCTGATCGATCTCATGCTGTCGTACCGGGCAAAAAAGGCCTGGCCGGAGATGATTTCTCTGGTCGAACGCATGCCGAGGCACCTTCAATCCACGGTGATGGTGCAGGAGCAATATGCCCTGGCACTGAATCGCGACGGGCAGGGGGAAAAGGCGGAGACCACCCTGCTCGAGCTGATCGATGCACGCGGGCCGAGCAGCGAAACCTGCGGCATTCTCGGGCGGGTCTACAAGGATCGCTGGACATCCGCCCTGAAAGAAGGGGACACGTATCTCGCCGGGGGACTGCTCGAGAAGGCGATCGCGGCCTATGTGGCGGGCTTCGAAACCGATCCACGCGATGCCTATCCGGGTGTCAACGCGGTGACCTTGATGGCGCTTCGCGATCCTCCGGACGAGCGCGGGAGCGAATTCATGCCCCTGGTTCGATTTGCGGTCAAGAGGAAGATGGCGCTTGGCAAACCGGATTACTGGGACCATGCCACATTGGTGGAGCTGGCGGTTCTGGAGGGCGATGAGCGGGGCGCGAAGGCGGCGCTGGGCAAGGCCCTCGGTGAGATGCGCGAGGGGTGGGAAGCCGAGACCACCGCCAACAACCTGCGCCTGGTCCGCGAATGCCGCGAACGGCGCGGACCCGTGGCGTCATGGAACAGGGAGATGGAGGAAAAGTTAGCGAAAGCCGGCTCAAGACACTGACGACAATGAAACTCGAAGCGATCCTGACGAAAGGCTGGCACGACGATCCGAAGGCACTACTCGCCGCGCGACGCCTTCACGATCTGGCGGGCCGGGATATGGAACGCTACAGCGATTACCTGAGTTCCGAACTCGGTTCCACCAGAAATCCGGAGATCTCCGGGCTCGAGCAACTTTTCCGGCGTCGTACCGGCGGATTCGATGCCATCAAGCAGTTCGTCGCCGCGCTGGTATCGATCTCTTCGGAGGAATCGGGCGCTTCGCCTCTCATTTGTCGAATCGATGCCTTCGCCTACGCATTTCTCGCGGGTGCGAAGAACTTTGATCTGATCGCGCCTCCGGCAAGGCAAGGGAACGAGCCGTTTCAATCCGTCCTTGCCGATTGGCTTCACACGACAGCTGCATTGGAAGAATTTGAACGCACCGGAAACCCGCTGCCTGATGATTCACCCATCACGTCCGATGTCTATCTGAATGTACGCAAGGTGATGGCGCGCCGAAGTGCGCGTGATGAAAGAAACGTCCTGGCTGCGC
>JAYENI010000285.1:0-19597 GCA_034722015.1 Pseudomonadota bacterium | reverse complement strand
TAAATAGTCCGACAAGCGCAGCCGAAACTCTTTCGCTGATACTTCCATCCGAGCATCTTCAGTAGTTGCAACTAACAAGTTATAACAATAGGTGATATATCTGCTATTTGCAATGCGCCCGGGCTGGTGATAACGAGACAATGGGTCCGTGTATCATATACGTGGTGCGATACCTCAAGACGTTCCGGCAGACCTGTGGGAGTCGGGTAACGCCCCGGGAGCAGTGGGCTCCAGTTCCTTCGCCAGTTCTTCCGGGTTTCGTCTGGCGCGAACCCGTTCAATCATTTGTTGCCGGAATGACGACGACCCTCAACGGCCGCTAAAGACTCAGCTGGACCAAACCACCTGTCACCGCAAAATGAATCCAGCAACTGTGGACCGGTTTTTCTGTTGACAGCACAACACCATCGGCGTACGCCTGCAACTGTCCGGAATAACCCAGTGCAATGTCATTCCAGTCCGGTTTCGCTCTTGGGGATGCCTTGTGGTCGATCACGACGAATCCGATTTTAGTTTCCAGAAGCAGGTCGATCCAGCCGGAGACGATCTGTCCGCGATCCGTGGTGTAGCTGACAGGATGTTCTGCGTAGCAGGCAGTTGGTGAGAATCGGTCCTGCAATACATGTAGCAACCGACGGGTGCATTCATTGGCCGCGGCAATCGAGATGACGTCTCGCATGCCGTAGTCGGTCAGCACGCGTTCCGTGGCGCCCTGGCCCATCAGGGTCGTGGCAATGATGGCATGCAGCGCCGAGCCCAGTACTGCGGGATCGTAGTCGTGAGTAGTTTCGAGCCGCTCGCCCAGATCGATGATCTTACCGATCCTTGCTTGCTCAAGAGGTGGAAAAGCCGAGGGGCTGCAGTTCAGTGGAAGCTTCCCGGCCGCGGACTCGGGGGTTTCCAGCCACGCTGGCCTGTAGACGGGAATCTCTGCTTCACCATCCTTCGGACCCGGTTCGATTGCCGCGCTGGGGATCTTCGTGCCGTCGGGCAGACAAAGGAGATCACCGGTCGGCAGCATCCAGTCAGCCCCCAGGACATCCATCCAGGGGCCTGATTTCTTGATGTTGTCCATGGTGAGGATCAGGCAATCCCTTGGGCGGGTGAGAGAAACGTAGAGGAGGCGTTTCGACTCCTGGATCTCCTGCTCCATGGCGGCCTGTCCGATGGCACTGGCTTCGATCTGATCCAGTAGCGGTATGTTGGCACTTTGCCTGCCAAAGAATTTCGGCCAGTAGCGCAGGGTTCGCCTCGCCAGGGGATCGTCCAGGCTGACGGGGTCTGGTGATGCCTCGACGTTCAGACCCCAGAGACGGGGCTTGAGTTTCGCGTCCAGGTCCATGGCGGCGACGATGGGCCATTCCAGGCCCTTGGCGCCATGGTGTGTGACGAGCTGGATCGCATTTTCCCCTCCCCCACTTGCCTGGGTATCTTCTTCCGCTTCCCTCAGGGCCTGTAACCACAGCACCAAGCCGGCGGTTGTAGCAGGTTCACTGCGTACGGTGCACTGATTCAGATACTCCCCGGCGTGCCGCAGCAGCGCGGAAAGGTTGTTGAGTCGGTGTTGACTGCGCTGTTCGGTCGGTCCCCAGCGGTATGTGGTTTCGCGGACCTTTCCGGCCTCCAGGGCCACCCGCAGCGCTTCAACGGGGGTCAGGTACGGCAAACGATCGCGTTGTTCCCTGAGTGCGGCGACCGGGCTGCGGGGGTCCTCTTCCTGCCAGGCGTGAGAGCGGGCCTCACGATCATCCAGGTAGCGCATACGGTGAGTGATCCAGTCCTCCGGGTCTACACAGGTGGACAGACTGATGATCTCGGCCGAGGCCAGGGTGTCCAGCGGGTCGACCAGGCGGCGCAGGCAGGCCAGTCCCAGACAACCCTCTGGGGTATTCAGCAACCCGGGGCGCTGGTAGCTGATCGGGAGTCTGGCTTCGGCCAGGGCGGCAGCGATTTCCCCGAGATTGTCGTGCGTGCGGCAGAGAATGGCGATATCGCCGTATTCAATGTTTCGCGGTTGCTCCGCAATCTTGTCTACTACCTCCCGTCCGCTGACCATGAGATCTTGCAGGCCGCTGGCCAGCGCCTGGGCCCGCATTGTCTTGTTCTTGCCGGTGAGGCGCCAGGTTTCCACCGCCGGTTCGATGGAGATCGGTTCCCTGGCGGGTTCGAGGCGGACCTGTTCCGCGGCCAGGGAATCGGCAAAGGCCGGTACGAACAGGTGGTTGGCATAGGCCACCAGTTCAGGCCGGGAGCGCCAGGATTTTTTCAGTACCTCCAGTGGATTGCCATCCTTGACCACCCGCTCGACCACGGCACGCATCAGGGTGGGATCAGAGCCGCGGAAGCCATAGATGGACTGCTTGACATCACCGACCCAGATCACCTGGTCCGACAGCCGGGACAGCTTGAGGAACAGGGCCAGCTGGATGGGACTCGTATCCTGGAATTCGTCCACCATCAGCAACTGGAGCTCTTCGCGCAGCGTGCCCGCCACCGCGGTATCGTCCAGCAGCCGATACAGTCGCTGCTCCTGATCGACGAAATCGATCAGGCCCTTCCGGGTCTTCAGGTCCTGGTAGGTATCGAGACTGTCGGCGGCAATCCGGAAGGCCTGTTCGCTGAAAAAACGCAGGTCGCGGTGCAGCTCAGGATGCCGGGCGTAGTCCGCGGCAATATCCGCAATGGGTTGCGCGAAGTCCTTCGATTTGGTCCCGGGCATCTTCTTGGTCAGGGAGATCCACTCCGGCCAGGTGAGGCGACGGTTGATCAGGGCGGTCTGTACGCCCTTAAGGAACGACAGGTATTCCCGTGTGCCCTTGGTGCCATCGTGATCGGTATCGATGCCTGACAGGGCATGGTTCACGGCCCCGAGCAGATCCGCACCGAGGTCGCGTCGGGTCGTCCCGGGGAAGTGTGCGAGCAGCTGGTCGGCGCCGGATGCACCCAGGTGGCGTATATCGTCGGTGGTTTGGTTATTGACCCTGGCCGCGTCTGCGATCTTCTTGACCTCCTGACGCCACAGCTGGTGCTTTTTCCGGTGATCGATGATCTGAAGCCGGTGGCAGGCGGCATTCATCTGCCGAATCAGCGGCCTGTCACTATCCAGCACCAGTTCCATGGCCTGGTAGAACAGGACATCGCCCTGCGACTCGTCCAGCACTTGCTGGTCGGGTGGCAGACCGGCCTCGAAGGCGAAGCGGCGAAGGAGTTCGCCACAGACACTGTTCACGGTGCCGATCAGGGCCTGTTCCATCTGATTGGCAACGGTCTGTTGGCCCGCTTCGATGAGCGCACTTCGCACACGCTCCTGCAGTTCACCGGCGGCCAGTTTGGTAAACGTCGTGGCGATGACCCCGGCTGGCGTGACCTGACCTTTGGAGAGCAGTTCCTCCAGTTCCCGGGTGAGACTGTAGGTCTTGCCGCTGCCCGCCCCGGCGCTGATAAAGCGGATGTTGGTGTTCATGCATCGTCCTCCCAGCCGGTGAGGACGCGGTAGTCATTGAAGCTGTCGCTGGCATCCGGCAACAGGAGACCTTCCTCGCCTGGCTGGGAATCGGCGGTGGGCTCCGTACCCGCTATGGTCACCTCGACAAGTCCTTGGTTGAATTGAGACTTGCGCCAGCGCCAGGTGTGTTCGAACCGCTGCCAGAACCGGGCCGGGTTTTCCTGCGTGTCGGGAACGATGCGCTCGGCCTCGGGGAAGAATCCGTGGTCCAGGCTCAGCATGTGGGTGTCGAGGACGATGTAATAGCTCAGCTCGGGACAGGACGAGGCCCCCGCTGCCAAGCGGAGCTGGGCGTAGGTGGCAAGCTGCAGGTAACTGCCTTGGATCAGAGACTCACGACGGTACCTGTTTCCGCCCCACTTGATATCGACCACGGCCTCCCTGCCCTCGGCAGTGGTGGCCAGCAGGTCGATGAAACCATTGAGTCTGCCCCCGGTGAAGTGGCCCTCCTGCCAGATCTCCGTATCGACCTGCACGACACCGGCCTGCAGCAGGTGATCCACCAGGGTTTTCAGCGAATCCTTCACCACGGTGATGAACCGCTCGCACTCGGCCTGTCGACCGGGTTCCAGCAACAGCGCGCCTTCCTCTGTGAGCAGCGCGGGGAGGTGATCGTCCGTCCACTCGGGAATCCGCTCCAGGTCGATGTCCTGGATTTCCGGGTGACCGTTGAAGAATTCCTCATACAGGCGATGCGCGAGGTTGCCCTTGAGAATCGGGCCATCGCTGACGGTGGCCAGCGAACCGGGCCTGATGCGCGCGGCATAGCGCAGCAGCCACTGGTAGGGGCTGTGAATATAGTTGTCGAGGCTGGAATACGACTCGAATTCCCGCGTGGGAATCCTGATTTCATCCGGCAGACTCCACCAACGGTTTTTCCGCGGCAGGGAACGGGGTTCAAGGGGTTTGCGGGGCATGCCAAGCCTTTCGATGGAATCATCGTCAGTGGCGCTCAGCACAGGCAGGCCTTCCGTCAGGCTGACGATCTGGTCCCACACCGGGTGATGCCGGTCCACGTCGTCGTGCAGTACCAGCATGCAAAGTTCCCTGGCATTCAGGACGGGGCGCAGCCAGGCCTTGCCCAGCCACTCCAGATGTTCATCCTCGGACTGCAGCATCACGCCATGGTCTGCCAGCGCGGTTCGTTCGGTGCGGGACCAGGGCCAGCGATGAACCCGGTCGCAGGCCTGGCAATCCCACCAGATCACGGTATCGAGTGGCGTGTGGAAGGCGCCCGCATGAATGGCCGGCAGTGCTCTCGACTGCCCCGGACAGACCTCCGCCTGCCGATCGGCAACCGGTGCACCGGCACCACGCACATCCTCGATCAGGCGCAGGACATTGTCTCGTGTGAGCAATTCGCGCCCGTGCTCCTCGAGGCGCTCAACCGCCTTCACGAACTCCAGTGTCTGCCTGAGGGCAATCGTGTAGAGGGATTGTGTGGCGGTACTGTCACTTGCCTCCCGGGCGCCAGTCAACCAGTCGGCAATCCGCCGTGCTCGCCCGGACAGGGTGGCACAGTCTACGCCGGTTCGCGGATCGTGGCGGGGGGATTCGAGCCAGTAGAGAATTTCCTCCTCGTAGCGTTGACGATCCTTTTCGTCTTCCTTCTCGAGGCATTCTGAGACGGCTTTTTTCCACTTCGCGCTGCCGATACCGGGGACTCTGGCCACGGTATCGGCGAGTACCTCCCGCTGGCGAGCGGGAATGGGGCCAACGGAATGGGACAGAAACTGGAACAGAGCGGTGGGACTGAGCGGTTCCCAGAGCAGTTCACAAGCCAGTGGCAATACCTGAAAAACGGGGCGCCAGGTCGACAGGACATTGAACCCCAGGCGGGGTACGCCGATGGCTTCCATGGCCTCATCCACCAAGTCGCCGCGTTTCTCGGCGAGCAGACCCAGGGACTTTTCCGGTGACTGGACGAGATGGCGATGGACAAATGTGGCGGTGAATGCGGTACTGTCCTGAGCGGTTGCGCCGCGCAGGGCCATGATGGTGCCATCTCCGGACAGCTCGGTCTTCTTGCTCGTGTTCGCCAGCAGCCTTTCCTGCAGTTTGCGCAGATCAGTGCCCTCCCTTCCCTGTGGGGTTAGATCTGCCGCCTCTCTGACGGGGACATCGACCGCCTCGATGAGGGATCGCCACAGAAAGGGAAAGTCCACGAACGGATCCAGCAGTTCAATGGATTCCACCGCGACGGGATTGTTCGGCAGGAGCGAAATCACACGCTGCACGCGCTGTCCGACACAGGGATCGACGGACTCCCGGGCGTAGTGTTCGATGGTGGCCATGTCGGCGAGCCTGCCGGGTGCTTCCGCATCGAAACTGCCATTCCAGCCGGCCAGATACCATTGATCCCGCCACTGAAGGAGGGTGCAGGCGACAGAGAATGGGTCGGCCCCGTATGAGGTGCTGTAGAACGCCCCCCCGTTGTCCGCCGCGTCCACGCAGGCAAGGTACTGGATCAGGCGGGTGGAAAATGAGACGTCGGAAGGGGGGATACCGAGCCTGGATTCCAGCACCGACAGAAAGCCTTTTGGTCCTACGGTGACTCGCCCCAACGTGGCATCCACACCCCGGGGAACGGATCCGTCGGCACTCAAGCTCAACGAAATACGGATGGGAATGACATTGACCTGTGTGTACATGGCAATCTGCGAGGAGTCCGTGTTCATCGCCCCAGGCCTAGTGCAAATCCGGCGACTGGATGAGGAACTCCAGTCTGTCCGTAGCAGTGGCGAGTGAATAGGCGCAGTAGAGAAACTCCTTGAATTCCATGCCTTCGATAGGGTGTATGGCGCGGCCGACTAGTGCCATATCTTCATCAAGCATGAATTCGACGATATCGATGTGTCTGTTACGCTGCCAGGTGAATCTCACCAGCTGATCGACGCTGAGGGTGTCGACGACGTTCGGTGTGGCAGCCTGCGCCAGGAAGATACAGCGCCCCTCCGCTTCGTAGATGCGTACCTGATGCTTCCTCGTCCAGCCTTTGTCACCAAAGCTGAAGATCAGGCCAAGTGCGTGAGCATCTTCGAAGCCGGTCACCTCGGCCCGCCACTGACCGAAGTGGGCAGATTTGTTCCTGGATGCGCGTGACCAGTATTTGATGGTTTGGCTCGTGGCCGGTTTTCGGTAGTCCCCCGGATCGTGGTCATGCAGGAATCGCTCGAAGAACCGCTGGAGCTCGCCTGGTGTAGTGCAGCTGTCATCGCCCACCAGGAGTTCGGCGTCGTGATAGAGTTGGATCTGGCGATTGGCGGGTTCATGTGCACAAGTGCGGTGGAACGTATGCCAGGAGTTTTCCAGCATGTGCTTGCGCAACTGTCTCTTGTTCATTCCATGGAGAACGATCTCCGAACCCGCAACCTCGGCGCACAGCAGGATCTCGCCACTCGATCGCGCCGAACGCAGTGTAATGGCAATTGGCGTTTCAGAACCATCCGGGTCGCTCAGGTGGATACCCTCCTTGCCCAGTACGGGGCGGCCGAACTGGCGTTGCAGCAAATTGCCGATATGCTCGACAATTCTGTCAGTCTGCCTTTTCTGCTCATCGACGAATCGTTCGCGGTTGTGCTCCGTGGATTTTGGGGACTCACTGGGTATATATGGCGATTCCAACGGTGCGCGGATCTGCTCGGGAATCGCGGAGCGATCCTTGAGGGCCTGTTCCGTATCGATGATGTCCCGTACATCGATGCGTTCCGAGCCGATTCTATGCAGTGACTCGATGAAGGCGTTGAGGTTGTGGCTCAACAGCCGTACCTGCAGCACCTCGATGGTCTCGCGCACGAACGGGAATGTCACCTGGATGAGCTGTTCATCCGTTACTTCGTCATCTACTCCAAGGGACAGTAGCCGCCGTTGTGCCTTCGACCCCACACGGTCGACCCTGCCGGTTTTCTGTTCGATGCTTACCGGAGATCCCGACAGTCCATAGTGCGTCACGCTGTCGCAGAAGGTATGCAAGTCCTCGCCTTCCTGGAAAACATCCGTGCTGATCAGGGCCAGGGGATACCCGGGCATGCGAAACTTTCGGGCCTGGGCTGAACGGCTGGATACGGTCTCGCCGGTGGCGCCGATGACAGGCGCCACCGGATTCAGCGTCTGGGACAGATACTTGCGGTATTCATCCGATGATTTGTCGTAGACCTCGGGTAGATTGGTCTTGATGATCAGGTCGAGCTGGGTGGCCAGGTGTTTGAGTTCCTGATAGGTGCTGAAGGTCCCGGATCGCGACTGCCGTACGAGTTGGCTGGCGACATCGTCCATCCACGCAGCGCGAGTGTGTTCGGTCAGGTTGGCAGTGCCCTGCCGCAGTCGTGAGAGGTAGAGGTCAATGGCGCCGTGCCCGGTCCTCAGACAAAGAGATACCAGCGATTTGTGTACATCGAGAGTTTGTAGTACCTCGATTTCAATCTCCTCTCCGGAGACAGCCCTGGAGAGTATGTCATTCAACCGAGGGAGCAGCGCCTCAATCAGTCCGGCTTCTTCCAGGGCACAGAACAGGGTGTGCGTCCGCAGGCTGTCCTTCAGGCGTTGGGCGGAGATCTCGATCGGTTTCCTTACCGGAATCCTGGGGGATAAATGATCAACGATTCTCTTGAGCCCCGGCACGCGCCGGTTCTCCGCGTACCACTCCAGAAAACCCAGCTGCGACGCCTCGAATATCTCGAGCTGGTCGTTCTGGACTGCGCCTACCGTGAATCTCGAGGCCCGCCTGGCGATATCCTCGCCGTGACTGTCGACGATCTCCCGCAGATTCGTATCTTGCTTTCGCGCCAGCGTGATTGCCCAGTTGATCTCCAGGAGTGACGAGATGATCTGGCTCTTGGCGCTCAGCCCGGTTCGCATCGCCTCGGGTGTGGTGAAGCTTTCATCTCCCACGGACAACAGGGGCGACACGGCTTCTGGTGGTTCGCCGCGGAAGAACCAGGCAAACAGCGTATCGTTCTTGGGTGGTTGTCTGTCTTCCGCTTCTCCCGCTTTACCGGAGTGAAATTCACCCCCGGAGATGTCCTCGTCCCGAGAACGGCTCTGGTTCCTATACTCGTCGATGACGGAATCCATGACACCCAAGGCATCGGGATGGTCCTTGAGTTGGTCCCTGATGCAGCCGCCCAGCCATTCGTTATAGTGATCGTCCAGCTTGTTCTTGAGCTCCCGAACGCTCTTGACGCGTCGCACGAACACGATTTGCTTGTTCCCCCTCTCGAACATGGCCCGTGCCAGACGTCTGGTCACGACGTCCATCTTGGGATGGGGTAGCGTCCGGCCCAGTTCGGTGCGAATGTAACTGTCGGAGATGGCGCCGATCACGTGTCGATCCCGGGCATCCGTGTCCTCTTTCCCGGAACCCTCTCCATCGAACTCCACGGGGGCGGATTTGGTGGTCTCGGCATAGCTCTCGAAGGAGGCCAGCAGGCCCATCTGAAAGGAGGGGCTTCCGCTTTCCCTCTCCAGCATCTCACCAACCTTCTTCTGCACCAGCGCAGTGACCAGTTTCTGCTCGTCTGATTCCAGCACGATCTCCGCGTGTTTGCCCTGACGCCATTCCCGGCGGTACATGTTGCGGGTATATGATCTGCCGGCTATCTGCAGCACATTCAGGCGACGAACCAGAAAACGTGACAGATGCGCCTCGATCCTTTCCCGCTCGTCATTGGCGATGCCGTCAGGCAGGAGCCGGCCATGGCCCACCAGCTTGAGCTGGTTGCGCAGGTGATTGATGTCCCTGTCGTAGGGCGTGGCCGAGAGCAGCAACGCGTGTTTGACCCTGCGGGTGAATTGACCGTCATCCCTGAAACCCAGAACGGCGGATAGCACCCGGTTTCGGTCGCTACTCTCGAAATCGTGTTTGAAATTGTGGGCTTCGTCGATCACCACCAGATCGAAGGTGGGCAATACATAGTTGAGTGCGGCGGCGAACTGGTCCTTCACCGATTTCTTGGATAGATCGTGCCCGGGTATCTCATGCGCCGGCAAGAGCGTCTTCAGCTCCTCCAGCCTTCTTTCCCATTGATCGTTATCCTCGCTGAGTGCAAGGCTGAAAGAACTCATGCCGACGAAGAAATCAGCGAAGTACCCCGTGGAAGCGCTACGAATCAGATCGGGAACGCTGCGGCAGTTGATGCGTGGCGCCGCCGGCTTCCCATCGATGGTTCGAATACGGTATTGCCTGACGTTGACGTTGTGCTTGTAGAAACTGCGGTACTCCCGCGAGTACCACTTCTCCTGCACGTTGTTGCTGGGGCAGATGTACAGAACGCGCAACGCTGGGTTGAAGTAACGCATCAGGGACACCACCCCCAGCGCCACGTAGGTCTTTCCCATGCCGACTTCGTCGGCAAGATACCCCATGCCCACTTTCGGATTGGCAATCATATCCAGCAAGGCGACCGCTCCCTGCAGTTGCAGTTCACCGAGGTTCTCGAGTGTCTCGTTTCCACCCGAGAAATCCAGGATCTTGCGAGCAGTATCCAGATCAACGGGCTGAAGTCTCATTCGTTGACGTCCGCCACACGGTAGTTCCTGAAAAACTGAGTCTCGAACCAGGTGAAAAACGCCTTGCGGGAACGCGGGGAGTCGTCCTCCAGATTGATACTGTCCGAGGACCTGATTGCCTTGATCCGTTTGCCAAGTTCTGTCAATTTCCGCTTGATGTGTCTGACGTTCCTGAACTCCGACTCCTTGTAGATCTCATAGGCACACAGCAGCAGCAGATAGGCCGTCACTGGATTGACGGTAGAATCGGTATCCGCAACACGGTCAAGCAGGGTGGGCAGGCTGTCCACGCCGGAACCGGTCAGGTAGTAGTCCACAACAGGATGGTTCTCCGCAGCGCTTGCCTCGGAAAGGCGTTTTTTGAGTCGCCGGAACGCATGGAAGATCTCCGCGTATTCGCTGAAGAACTGTTCCGCCGCGGATTCGTCTGCTGGATCGCTCATGTCGCCGGCGGTGCCTTCCAGCACCAGTTTTCTTATCTGGGCGTTCATGAGGAGCAACTGGCGCCGGTCCGGCGTCATTCCCGCGTAAATGGCGAGAATCTGCTCAGGCGTCAGATCGGGCAGATCCATGGGTTTATGGGTCCAGCCCGTTTGCATCAGCATCACGGGTTGTGAGGGGAATCGCTTTCCGGATCCGGTCTCGAATCCGGTAACCTTGACGAGGGAGCCATTCCTGAGAAGCTCCTCCAGAGCTTTTGTACTGCCATTGTATTCTCTTACCGTATTGGTGATTGGCCACTTTGTTAGCGCTGAATGCCCCTCGGGGGTAAGGATGCTGATGGTGTAGCCTCCGGTCCCGGTGATACCGGTCAGACGCTGTTCGGACCAGTCGTAGGACAGGTAGATGCGGGGGACTTCCTCCGAATCCTGTCCCTCGGTTCCGGGAAGCAGGTCGGTCGGGGGTTCGAACTTCTCGATGGATTGCGGTCGTTGGATGGGTTTCAGCAGCGCCCCTGCCGTATCCAGCTTTACGAAGAACCCGGCCTCGATGTTCTCCCGCATCGCCTTGTGGGAGAAATTGACCGATCCGACAAACGCCCAGGACTGCTTCCCGTTGTAGAAGTGATATACCTTGGCGTGCAGGCGGCGATAAGTTTGTCCGCTCAACCCCAGTGCCCCGGCCGTGTCATGTGACCACTCGGCCCAGCGTATACCCTCGAGTTCATCGATGTGATCGAAGTACTCGCGCTGACACAGTGCACTGCCCTCCTGGTCCATTGGCAGTAACAGGTGTATCTCGCGCACGCCAAGGTCGAAGAAGAATTCATGCTCGCGATTGCCGGCGTCTTCTGCGAAGAAGGGGGAGATGATCTCGAGGGTCCAGTTGCTGTATACCCAGTGTTCCCTGGCCTGCCGTCGAATGAAGCCGGGGAAATCGTGTTTTCGATCGATGTCGTGGATACCGTAATAGCCGACGGACTTCGCCTGTCTGCGGCTCTTGCAGTCGCGCAGGTAGTTCCCGATCTTTTCCAGGGCCGTCGTGCCGTGAGCGGGATCCAGGAGTCTCTGCGCCTGCAGCCAGACCACGTCTTCTTCGAGCCGGTTGAGAAAGGCGCGTGATGCCTCACCTGACCGTATCACCTCCCAGTGCTGGCACTCGATATTGTCCCACCAGCCAGCCCGGGTGAGATTGCAGGATCCGGCGCCCACCAACAGACAGTCGCAATCATTGTCCTTGTCGTCAACGAGAACCATTGCAATCTTGGCGTGAAAGGCATCGTTTCCCCGGTGAACCCCGTGAAACAGGTATTCCATGCCGGGAGAGCCGTTGCCTTCCTTGCGATATATCGACAAGTCGTAGAAGACCTCCAGGTCGATGGTGGATTCTCGCAGTGCCTCCCTGACCTGGAACTGCTTGACACGACTGTCCGAGGAAAACGGTGTGTTCCCGGGCAACAGTAGAGGAATGATTTCCAGTTCGAAGAACTCCGGATCGAAGGTATAGGTGGTGAAAACCGCGGCCATCACATCGCGTCTATCGAGGAGCGCTCCGAGATGCTCTGAGACTACCGCGCTGTCCATGTGACTCCCAACCCTTCTCCGGCCATTCGAATGAATGAGCCGATAAAGTAGTCATAGTCCCAGCCAGTTTCGAGATGGCCCTGCTTGCGCAGCTCCGCAACCTCACTCTGTACCCGGACCCGCAAGGTTTCTCCATTCTCGACTTCCACCCAGGGAACGCCGCCCCGCTGTTCCATCACGACGCGATTCAGCGTAAGAACATTGGTCAGGGCATCTCCCATGTCATTCGACAGGAGAGCCTTGTAAATGGCTGTCAGAAGATCCGGGCGCGGGACGTCCTGGAAGGTGAATGTATCAGGCAAGTGTGCGTAGCTGTACCGGTTAGAGAGCACGGAGACCACCGCATCGATCGGCTCACCATCTTTCCTGCGGCAGTAATGGAAGATATTGTTCGCGGCAACCAGAATCCGCTCTACTTGTTCGATCTCGGTCAACTGTCGTTTCAACTCGGGCAGTTTCGTTCTGTCCCTGACTTGCGCGATGAAGCCGGGGACATTGATCACCGAAGCACCGGATTCCGCAAGATTCTGCGTGACTCGCCACAGCTCCTGCTGGAGCACTTTATGGCCGCTGCCACGCATGAGTGCGTGAAGCAGGATATCCTTGACCGGCTCTCTGTTGATGGCAGAATGGAATGGGTTGGATAGCGGCTCCAGGACCTCTTTTCTGACTTGCCGGCCAGTCGTGAACAGATCGATCAGCCGGTTCTTGGTTCCGTCCAACTCTTTCCCGATCTCACGGGCGATCTCCGCTCCCGGATCCGTCGGAATGCGACTGTCTCCGCGGACCAGTCCCGTATCCCTCATTGCCGCGGAGTAGAGTCCCCACAAGCCGTAACTGGCCTGATCGCTTAGGATCGTCTGATTGGCGCCAAGTCCGAATCCGACCGACGCGTTGGTCTCATCCATTCTGCGACGAACGCGCGTGATCCCCATAATCGCTTCGTCGCCGGCAAGATAGCGCAAGTATCCAGCAAGTTGCTCGTACCGAAGGAACGTATCGCGCACTTGAGATTGTCGATCGTATTCAGGGAGGTGGCCGTGAATCTCGTTGGCCCAATGAAATCCGAGCAGGGCCGCCGCAAAATTGCCGAGCGATGATGTGATGGTGGTCAGATTGCCGATGATCTGCCGCCCATAGTGCGTCCAAACCAGCTCAAAGCCTAGCGGATCACGGGAACCCTTGGGTTTGGCCCGATCATCCAGGAGCGAAAGGAAAGGCATTGTGCGGGACGCTCTGTAGCTATGTCATCTCTTTCACAAAATCCCGAAATCAGGTGGCATTTTCGTGATGCCGGGTACTCTCCCTAGACGTTGCACTTGATGTTGGCCGGCAGGCAGTTTCTGTCCGGATATAGTGCCGTCCACGGTTTCCTTGCCTCGAGTGCCCCCGGCAGTTCTCCTTCAGGTTCGCGCTGTTGCAGACACTCGTGTCCGAACGGTAGAGTCGATGCGGTGCGCATCCGGCGAGGAGAACCACGAATGCGCTGAACAGGTTACGCATGGATTGGAGGCTCAGTGACATCGTGCAGTGGACCGATCTCTTGCGACCCGGAGAATGCAATCCACCGCCTGGTCCGGTCCGTCAATGCAGGCGTCTGAACACGGCGAATGAGGCTGGCGTCGCCAGGTCCTGCTGTCGTGCGCTTCTTGCCGACCCGGACGCGAGGTTTCTGCCAGCCATTAAACCATGTCCTTCAGCGACTTCAGCGCCGTGATACGAACCGCCTTCCGGGCAGGTTTGGCCGCGATCTTGACCGCCTCTCCCGTCGCCGGATTACGACCCATGCGCGCCTTGGTGCGTGGCTTGATCACGCGGCGAACCTTGATACCCGTCTCGGGGATCGTGATCTCGCCCGAACCACGCGGCTTCACGTGGGCCTCGATCTTCCTCCCCAGGGCACGGAACACCTCGATGACCTGCTTCTTCTCCAGGCCGGTCTCCTCGGCGATATCCGCGATGATCTGCGTCTTGGTCTGACGCGTAGCGATGGCCTTGACCTTCGGCGACGGTGTTACGACTTTCTTCTTCGTGGCGACCTTTTTCTTCACCGTCACTTTCTTTCTTGATACGACTTTCTTTTTCACTGGCATGGTTTTATCGATCTCTCCCGTATCGGTGTTCATAGTCACAGTGTGAGATTAGACGAGATCCACACTGGCCGCCATGGAAAACATTTTGATGGCGCACTTCACATACGCGAAATCTCGCCATTTCTCGATCAGAACAGGATGGAGACGAAGGCATCGACGCAGGCGGGATCGAAACGGCTTCCTCTCCTGGACTCCAGCCAGGCGAGCGCCTCGCCTTCCGACAGGGCCGCGTGGTCGGCCCGTGCGTGCGTCATCGCATCCCAGGCGTCGATGACCGCGATCAGGCGGGCCGAGAGCGGTATTTCCTCCCCGGCGATTCCGTCCGGGTAGCCCGTCCCGTCGAATTGCTCGTGGTGGTGGCGCGCGGCCGGCGCGGCGTTCCGGACGGCGAGCGACTCCCCGCCCATGAGGAATTCCGCGCCGAGGATCGCGTGTACCTCCAGTGTCTTGTGTTCGTCCGGGGAAAGGGTGCGCGCCTGTTGGACCAGACCCTCCCCCGCCAGGGTCATGCCGATGTCGTACACGGTCGCGTCGATCTCGATCTGATCGACGGCCTCGGCGGAGAGTCCCATGTGCCCGGCGGTCTTTCGCGCCAGTCGCGGTACCTGCTTTCCACGCCCGGTCGCTACACCGCGGCGTGTGGCGACCGCGGAAACGAGACGTTGCAGGACTCGGGTCTCCCTCGACGTGGCCTCCCGTGACGCACCCGCCAGACGGGATTCGAGCCACGCATTGCGGTCGCTCAGGCTCACGTTACGCTCACGCATCCCGATCAGGTTCCGGCACCGTGCGGTCGCGGTCTCGCGCACGATCGGCCGGACGAGGAAATCGTTGACGCCCGCGTCCAGGGCGCGCGCCTCGATGTCCTCGTCCTCGACGACCGTCACCATCAGGATCGGCACCGTGTCGACGTGGGGCAACCCGCGCAGGCGCGTCGTCAATTCGATGCCGTCCATCGGGGGCATCTGGTAGTCGGTGATGATCAGATCGGGTTCGGTGTCACCGGCGCGTCGCAGCAGGTCGTTCGGGCTGGAGTAGGTCTCGACCACGAGGTCGGGGCGGGTATCGATCAGGAGTTGTTCGAGAAGCTGCAGGGACATTCTCTGATCGTCGACGATGAGGCAGAGCAGTTGCCCTTCGTGCATTGTTTTGGCTCCTCTCCCGGGGGACGTGAGAGATCTATCCCATGGCGATTCGCCATGCCCTTTTCCGCCTCCCTGGCTCAGGCCATTGAGCATAGTGCATGTGGTGGCGAATGATCGAATCAGTCGAATTGATCCGTACACCTGCCTGGTGGACGCGCCGCGGCGCGTCAGTTTGCATCCGGCCAGAGAGGTGGAGGAATTCACGCCAGGACGATGGAAGGAAAAGTTTACCGCCAATCCAATGAAATCGGGTCTTCACGGGTTGGGGAAATTGCGTCGCGGTTCGAACGCTTACCTGGCCATGACCGAAAAACATGAGAAGGCGGAACGGGCCGGGATCATGCGGGAGCATAACAGCAATGGAGCTGGAGGCGGCCTATCGGGTGGCGGAGCGGATTGACGGGGGGAGGGCGTGAGCGTTTCTACTTGAAGTCCTCGAACAGCCAGATGGCGAGGCCTTCCCGGCCGAGGATCTTCAATTGCTTGTCGTTGGTCAGCATTCCGGAGGCCTGGGTGACTAAGGCGGTAGCCCCATGAATGGCATCCGGTGTTCGCAGGCCATGAACGGCCCGCAGTCGGGCCGCCTCCCGGCTGATCTCGGTGGTCAGAGAGATCACCTCCAGGTTATGGAAGTTGAGCAGGCGATTGGTCATTCCGGCAGCCGCCTGGGCGTCGCCGGCGCGATAGAGGGGGACCAGCAGTTCGGCGAAAACCAGGTTGGCCATCAACCCCTGCAACTCACCGGATTCGATGCGGCCAAAGATCGCCTCGGCCTGCCTCGAGTACTGACCGTTCTCCTCCAGAAAATAGATCAGGGCGACGGTATCCAGCAGCACCCGGCTGCCTTCGGGGATCATTGATCCCATTCGCCCCGTGCCTCCTCTACTTCATCGGCATAGTCCCGCCAGATCGCTGAGCGATAGGCCGCCAGCGCCTCGACATCGGAGCGGGGCGCCTTGCGTATCACCGCATGGTCCCCCTCCAACTCCACGATCAGCCGATCGCCGGGGCGAATCCCGAGCTTGCGGCGCACCTCCACGGGCAGGACGAGCTGTGACTTTGAGCTAAGTGTGGCTGTCGGCATGGGGCGCTCCAATTGCTTTACATTGAAGTAAAACACGATTGTTTCGCCTCTACAAGCCCGAAACCCCGCATGTCGCTGAATGGATTTCAGGTTCCCTGGTTGACCCCGGTGCGCCGCGATGGCGCATCGATTGTTCCGCGAACCGAGTTCCACCGGCTTAGCGTGAAAAAACACCGGCTTCGGGCAAGAAGTTACCGTAGGTCGGGTTAGCGACACCGTAACCCGACGTGCGACCGGTACACGATCCGTCTCGCTGGTGCGAGTCGAGCAGGTCGGGCCGGCTTCCAATCTCGGTGCAATGGAATCGGTTGTGGAGGTGTTTTTTCATCTTCCGGGGTGAAAGGCCAACTTCCATGATCGTTAGGCAGATACGATGCGTACCACATCCTTGTTCCTGTTCTTCCTGGCGCTCAGAGGCAGGGGGTACAGGTGCAGCTCCGCCGAACCAGCCACACCCCAACCTGATCGAGGCGGTCACCACGACCCACATCCAGGTGGTGGGAAATCCCCTTGTAGCCCCCAGTGGCATCGAAAAGTGAATCAAGGGGCTTGCACGACAAGGGAGAGCATGGGCGCGAAACCCGTTCTCCTACTGTCAAATCGCTCGGTGCGACGGCGCCCGCTCCAGAACATACACCTCCTGCTCACGCGTCTCGACCGCTCCCGGCCGGGCGGTGCGCACCCGTGCCAGCGCCACTGTCGGGTCCTCGCCCAGTTCGATCAGCAACCGCGCCGCGATGAGTCCCGTGCGCCCGAGGCCGCCACGACAGTGGACGAGGATGCTCTCATCGTTCCCCAACCTCGATCGAAGCCGTTCGCCGGCCTCCTCCCAGGCCGCTTCGAACGTCGCGTCTGGGATCGAAACATCGCGAATCGGCAGGTGCAGCCAGCGCATACCGGACGCATCGACCCGCTCGCCGAAGTCCGGCACCCCGAGTGTCGTGAGTTCGTGGGCCTCCATCAGGGTGACCGCTGCACTCGCACCCCAGTCGAGGATCGCACGCAGGTCGAGTTCGATATCACGCTCCCATGGCCCGGTCATCGCGCTCGGGTCGCGCTTTCCGGGGCAGAATGTCATGCCGATCCGCCCGCCCGCTGGGGTGTCCAGCGACGCGATCTGCAACGGGTGGGTCTCGCTCGTGCGTGGCTTCATCGATCGTCCCCGGTCTTCTCGATTCGACCCGCGAGTTCGAGTAAATCGTCCGCCAGACCGAGAATCCGGTCGGCCATGGCCAGTTTACCGCGCCATCCCTCGGGTATTCCTTCGATGCCATAGTACGCGCCGGCCAACTGGCCGTAGATCGCACCGGTGGTGTCTGCATCGTCGCCCAGGTTGACCACGGCGAGCGCCCCGGTCTCGAAGTCGTCCTTATTCCAGAAGGCCCAGAGCGCCGCCTCCAGGGCATCCACGACGTAACCGGTTCCTCGAATGACGGGGGGACGCCGCTCCTTGAAGGACCCGGTCGCGACCGCGTCGATGCGTGGCGCAAATGGCTCGCGCCGCCAGAGTCCCGGCACGGGGCTGAACCGGCTGCCCAGCAGGGCTTCCTTCGTATGTCCCTGAAGGGCGCCGATGATGAGTGCCGCGTAGTACCGGCAGGCATCGACGGGTTCCGACGCGCCGTGCGTCGTGCGCGACATCTCGCCCGAGAGCCGTATCGCCTCTTCCGGCACGACGGCCCAGGCAAGGGGCACCGGCGCCAGGCGCATCAGGGAACCGTTTCCTCCGGACCGCGGATCGGTCTCGCCGGCAAACGGATTCCCGGAATCCGCGAACCGGTGCAGGGCAGCGCTCACGGTGGCGCCGATATCGAAGCAGACACCCGTGCTGCTGAGGTAGCCTTCGCGGTACCAGCGAAGGTAGCGCCGCATCTGGTCTTTCGGGTCGAATCCGCCCTGTCCGACCAGACTCTCCGCCAGGCACAGGGCCATGGACGTGTCGTCGGTCCACTGTCCCGGCGCCAGCCCGAACGGCCCGCCACCGACGATGTCGTCGATCGGTTCGAAGGTGCCGGGAGGCGAGAATTCCAGCGTCGTGCCCAGGGCATCACCGGCGGCCAGTCCGATGAGCGAGCCCTGGAAACGGGATCGCAAATCGATCACTTCCCGGATTCCCAGATGTTCTTCAACTTCCCGCCAAGATCGTCGCGCAATTCGTACTCGGATCTGACCGATTGCGACAGGAGTTTGCGCGCGCTCCGAAACGGAAGGTAATCTACAAACCAGCCCCAGAGCCTGCGGTGGGCCTCCCGCAATACCTCTTCCCCTGCGACCCCGGCAAGCGTACCGATGTACGCTCCGGGCGGCCCCGCCATGGCGGCCCCGAAACCGGCGCCAGCGGCCCCACCGAAGGCCTTCGGAAGCACCTCGACAAGCACGTGTCTGGCGACTTCCATCTCACGCCGGTTCGATCCGAGTTTTCTCGCCATTTCATCGGCGGCCGAAGACAGGGATTCGCGAGCATCCGCCGAGTCCTCGGCGTCCTCGGACAAGAGATCCCTCCGCAGTTTTCTGTACTTTTCAACTGCCGGTGATTCGGCTAGGTCCTTGGCCCGTTCAAGCAGAACCTCCGGTCCTTCCTTGTATACGCTCATTCGGCCGACAAGGTAGGGCAGAAACGACGGGGTCCATGCAAGGTTTCGATCCCGCCAACCTTCTCCCGCATCTTGCATCCTGCGCTGGATTTCTTTGTAGATCTCGCTCTCGGCGGCAGGATCGGCGCGGTCCGGGTTGAACCCCGCGGCGTGGGGCAAGGACGTGAGGTACACCGGTCTGCTGGGCATACCCGCCAAAGATCAATATGCCGCCGAGGAACCGCGCCAGACGGACCTCGTCCGGATTGGGGAGCTCGTCCTCCAACCCCATCAGTCCGGGCTCCCATCGGTTTTCCAGCTCGTCCAGGCTATTCAGTATGTCCCGTGCCGTATCCGCCCGGACGAATGGGCCATCCGCGATCCGGGAGCGCAACTGCTCGACCGCGGCCTGCTTGGTGGCGATATAGGCATCGTATCCTACGTCAACGCTGACCAGTCTCTTCTCCCCGCGTTCCTTGTTGACAAGCGCCCCGAGACTGTTGTCGAAATTCAGTCCGATATCGAACGTGTCCGTATAGTTGAAGGCCGGAAGTTGATCGTGCAGGACGATCAGGTCGAAGAACGCGACGAGTGCGCCGATATCGTGCTCAATCGCCGCCCATCGGGAAGCGGGGTCTTTCCCTTCGACAGCTTTCCCTTCGAGAA
>JAYENI010000284.1:0-19742 GCA_034722015.1 Pseudomonadota bacterium | reverse complement strand
CGCAGGATTTTCGTTCGTCTGCAAGGCGCGGGAACGGACGCATAGTCGAACTATGCAACCGTTTCCGCAACGCCGAAGACGGGCGAAAAGACAAGCAGGCTGGTATGTAAATTTCCAGAAATCGCCTTAGCTCAAGGCAGTCCTTTTCAATCGAGGTTGCTACTCCCGGGGTCAGGTAGCCGGTGTCCCGTAACAGGCGAATCCAGTAATGGGTCTCGTGTGCTTCTTTGGGGGAGACGCACATTTTAACCACGAAATCATTTCGACTCTGGCCAGCCTGTGCTTCCTCGATATTCGCACCTATGCTGGTTCCGGAACGAAGCACCTGCTTCGATAAAACAACCTCGTGATGCTCCCGTTGCAGGTACTGAACCATTCTCACGATGCGCACCGAAAAGTCATACGACTTCTCCCGTATGACATTCACAACCCCAGTAAAACAAACAAGCGTGAGCGCAGCGAACTCATCAATTAAAAATTCAACATTCAAAATTCAAAATTTCTTTCATCGGTCCACTTCCGGCGGGCAGGCGTCGAGCGAGAACATGATCTGCGCGACGTCCTCGACCCGCTGTCCGATGGCCATGTTCTCCAGGACCTGTACGGCGTGCATCGACGAGGGACCCCGGACGTGTACCCGGTAGGGCTTGTCGCCGCCGGTGGAGACCACGTAGTAGGCAAGCTCGCCCTTGGAAGACTCGACGCGGGCATACGCCTCGCCGGGAGGCACGTTCCAGGCCAGCGGGTTGGGAATCGGGCAGCGTACCGGTCCCTCGACCGACGGCAGTCGCTCGATGACCTGGCGCAGGATGCGAATACTCTGGATCATTTCGTTTCGACGCACCAGGGTGCGGGCCAGGCTGTCGCCGGACTCCTCGGTCGGGATGTCGAATTCAAGCTGGTCGTAGACCAGATAGGGGTCGTCGCGGCGCACGTCGAAGGGTAGCCCCGTCGCGCGCAGGTTCGGACCGGTGACGCCCCATTCCAGCGCCTGCTGCTTGGTCATCGGTCCGGCGTCCCTGGCGCGGTTCACGAATATCTGGTTCGCGAACATCAAGTTGTCGTAGTCCGCAAGCCGCGACTCCAGGTAGTCCAGGAGCGAGCCGAGCCGGTCCAGGAAACCATCCGGCAGGTCTCGCCGAACGCCGCCGGGAATGTTGTAGATGTGGTAGACGCGCCCGCCGGTGAAGTCCTCGAACAGGTCCAGGATCAGGTCACGGTCGGCAATTCCCCAGAACATCGGGGTATACATGCCGCAGGTCGCCGCAAGTCCACCGAATGCAAACAGGTGCGCCGCGATACGCGACAGCTCCATCTGCATTACGCGTATCCACCGTGCGCGCTCGGGCGCCTCCAGTCCGCCGATTTCTTCGACCGCCAGCGAGTAGATGACCTCCATGTGCACCGGGTCCGGCACACAGATACGCGGCACGATGGCGAGATTCTGGATCCACAGCCGCCCCTCCATCAGCTTCTCGAAGCCGCGGTGCAGGTAGCCGCCATCGGCCTTGGCCTCTACCACCACATCGCCTTCGAGTTTCAACTTGATCGCGTAGTTGCCCTCGATGCCGGGGTGATTCGGTCCGATGAACAGCTCGTACTCGTTGCTCGGCGGATGGTAGACCGCCTGGTAGTTCTTCGGCCGCACTTATGAAACCCCAATGTTGAATTTTGAATGTTTAATGTTGAATTCCGGTGTTCGTTGCGCTCACGGGGATTGTTATTGACTGCTTCGGCCTGCCGGAATCAAATCCAACGTGAGCGCAGCGAACTCATCAATTCAACATTCAAAATTAATAATTCAAAATTTCTTTTCACCGCACGTCTTCCGGCCGTGTCGTCACGCCGCCACCCTTGTCCTCGACCTCGACCAGCCAGTCGGGCCGGTATTCTTCCCAGGTGAAGGTCTCGTTGACGTACTTTTCGGAATCGAAGTCCTTGCGCATCGGCGGCGGGCCGTCCCATTCGGTCAGGATGAATTTCTCCATACGGGGGGCGCCCTCGAAGTGGATGCCGTACATCTCGAAGATATCCCGTTCGAAGAATCCGGCCGGCTCGTACAGGTCGTACACCGACACGTACCGGCCGGGCTGACGCGGAATGCGGATATGGGCGGAGACCAGCGAATTGGTCTCGTAGGACCACAGGTGATAGACCAGCTCGAATTCTCCGTCGTCGATCCAGTCCACGCACGAAATCGCCGACAGGTGGACATAACTCGCCCGGCCCTTCAATAGTTCCAGCAGCGCCGGAAGCACCTCGGGGCGCACGTCCACGCGAACCCGGCGTTTGCTCTTCCGCTTGAACTTGATGACCTCGATCTCGTCAAGGAGATTGTCCAGCCATTCGACCAGTTCTTTGTTCATGAATCGTGTCCGTCAGTCAGTCAGTGCGTTGCCGTCGCATCATGGCCCAAAATCGGGGCCCCGTTTCGCTATCCCGTAACGTTGTTGTCGCGCATCTCGGTTCCGTGACTCGTGAGGGCGCCGGTGGATGTTATCCGTCGACGGGGTACGATGAACCGAGGAATCACAGCGATTCCTTGAGCCCCTGCTTGTGACTGAACAAATGACTGTGCAGCGCTTCCAGCGGCTTTTCGTTCTTGTCCAGCAGCGCGGTATGCGACCCGCGCGTCTCCGGTCCGGTCAGCTCATAGTGCTCGGCCTCGGCCAGGATGTCCGTTGGGGTCTGCCAGTATTCACCGAATAGCCTTTGCTGATTGCCGAGGTAACGGTTGTAGTTGCGGTAGTAGTCCTTCCACGAGTCGGCGCGGCCGGATTTGATCTCTTCCATCAGGTCGCGCATCCCTTCGATCACCGCCTCGGGGCGGGGCATGCAGCCGGCGATGTACATGTCGACCGGCATGTATTCACTCAGGCGCTTCGCGGTTGCGTAGCTCTGCCAGTACATGCCGCCATTGACGGTGCACGAGCAGATGCCGATCACGTACTTGGGCGAGCCCATCTGTTCGTAGGTCAGGATAACGCGCTTCAGGGTCTTGACCGAGACGTAGCCGGTGACCAGCAGAATGTCGGCCTGGCGCGGGGTCGCCATCGGCTGGATCCCGAGGCGCTCCATGTCGAAGCGGGAAGTCATCGCCGGCGGCAGTTCGACCGCGCCGCACCCGGTGCAGTAGTGCAGCATGTACATCGAGCGCGAGCGGCAGAAGTCGGTCAGCTCGCTCCAGACCCTGGCCAGCGTGTTGCTGTATTCGCTGCGCTGTGGGGCCTGGCGGCGAGCGTCCCGGATCGGGATGATGGGTTTGTCGCTCATGGTTGGTTTGGCAATTTTGAATGTTGAATGTTCAATGTTGAATTGATGAGTTCGCTGCGCTCACGTTGTGCCGTCCGATCAGTGCATGACGAATATCAGGCCGACCAGGCCGATGGCGGTGGGCCATTTCCAGACCAGGCGGACCAGGTCGTCGGTCTTGTAGCGCGGGTAGATGACGGTGACGGTTACCGGTATCAGGATCACGAGGAAGATCTTGACCAGGAAGCTCAACCAGTTTTCGCCGCCGCCCAGGAACAGCGTGGTGTACAGCACGCCCATGGTGTAGAACTGGAACGCCTGCATCACGAACAGGCCGCCCATGTACTTGCCGCCCATCTCGACCATCGGCCCCGTCGCGATCTCGGGCGGGGCGATGTAGACCTCGAACGGTTCCTTGGCCAGCATCGCCTGCATCGCGAACAGCCCGGCCAGCGCCATCAGCGGCATTTCGACGATGCCCCAACCGCCGATGCCGCCTTCCTGCTGAATGCGAACGATGTCGGCCAGGTTGGTGGTGCCGAAGTGGAAGGCGACGCCGAAGACCACGATGATGAACGGGATGTCGTAGGCCAACATCGAGGTCAGGGCGCGGGAGATGCCGATGGAGCCGTTCGGGTTCGCGCACTGGCCGACCCCCAGCGCCAGCCCCAGGGCCGGGATCATCAGGAAGTAGGCCAGTGTGATGATGCCGCCCTTGTCGGCGATGCCGTCCATGCCCGGCACCGGCAGCAGGGTCTCGGCGGCGATGTAGCCGCCGACCGCCATGATGATGCCGATGTCGTGCATGACCCCGTGCGAGACCTGGGTCTTCTTGCCGTACAGCTTGATGATGTCGTACAGCGGCTGAAGCAGCGGCGGGCCGACGCGGCGCTGCAGCCGGGCGGCGACCTTGCGCATCATCAGCACCATCGCGAGGCCGACGAAGAACGCCACCAGTGGCATCAAGAGCAGCTCCAGGATAAGTTCGGTCCAGTTCATCAGAGAATCACCCACAGGAGTAAGGTGGCGGTCAGCAGCAGGTAGGCGCCTGGCAGGGCGGGGCGGAGCACGCCCTGCGCGGCCATCGATGCAGCCGAGACGCCGGAGACGATACCCGACTCCAGCCACTGGAACGTACCGCGGTACCACGGGCCGATCAGGCGCATCAATCCGGCGTAGAAGTTGGCGCTGTACTGGTAACGGACGTCACCGGACAGGAAGTGCCCGCCGGCGTAGTTGTCGAGCTGGTGTACGGCCCGGTGGCGGTTGCCGAGACCGTAGAAGATGATCGCGCCGGCCGCGAAGCCACCGAGCAAGATGGACACGACCCAGCGCATGTCCAGGCCACCGGCCGGCAGGTCGATGCCGCCCCAGTGATGGGCGATGACCGGCAGGCCGATACTGGCCTGCACCGCGGCGACCCAGTCCAGCACGATGCCCGGGAACCAGCCGGTCGCGAACACGACGGCGACCAGGACCAGCATCGGGATGCTCATGGTTGGCGGCGCCTCGCGCACCTTGACGTGTTCCAGACGTAACTGGCCGAGGAACATGTTGTGGATCAGCTTGTACACGCTCAGGATCGTGCCCAGCGTCCCGATCACCGCGCCGACGAACAGCAACGGCTCGCCCTCTATCAGCAACGAGCGGTAGATGAACCACTTGGACACGAAGCCACTCATCGGCGGCAGCCCGGCCAGGCCGATGATGCCGGCCAGCATGGCGACGAACGAGATCGGCATCCGGGTGATCAACCCGCCGAGCTTGTTCAGGTCGGCGGTGCCGGTGCGGTAGACCACCGCGAATACGCTCATGAAGATCGCGGCCTGGTAGGTCGCGTAATTGAACACGTGCATGATACCGCCGGCGCTGCCGAGACCGAGCTTGTCGCCGGCAACGAGCCCGAGCAGCATGTAGCCGCCCTGGCCGATGCCATGCCAGGTCAGCAACATGAGGGCGTCGTTCTGGCGCAGCGCGGTGAAGGTCGGCAGAATAATGGTGAACACCGCGATCCAGGCCAGTATCTCATTGCCGCTGAGCAGGCCGAGTGGACCGCTTATGGTCTCCAACCTGAGCAGACCGATCGGCGCGATAATCATCATGATGATCGCGAACAGCCCCATGCGCGATGAGATGGTGCCGAGGAAGGTCGCCCCCGGAGCCGGGGTCAGCGCATAGGCCCGGGCCTGCCACAGGTGGAACGGCAGTAGCGCCATTTTGACGCCGAATGCGGACCCGAACAGCAGCACTAGCGCCCAGACCTGACCGTCGCTGAGGTTCGGCACCGCCGCGGCCAGGGCATCCGGTTCGAAGCTGCCGACCAGACTATAGACCAGCGCCATGCCGGCCAGCATCGCCATCCCACCGCCAATCGCGTAGACCAGGTACTTCAGCGCCGCCTGAACCGCGCCGGCGCCGCCGGTGGCCATCAGCAGAAAGCTGGCCCAGCTGACCAGTTCCCAGCCGATGCACATGCCGACCAGTTCGCCGCTGCCTAGCAGCAACAGCATCGCCACGACATTCAGTGCCAGCGCGGTGTGCAGCAGGCGCAGGCTACCGCCGTTCCGCCGGTATTGCCGCCCCCAGTCTCCGGCCGCGAACAGCGCCGTCAACATCGCGGCGCCGACGGTGATGATGGCAAAGAACCAGGACAGCGCGGTGTAGCGCCAGAATAGCGACCAACCGAACACGTCGAAGTGTAGCGCCGATTCAATCGCCGGCTCGCCGTAACCGAGCCCGGCCATCCGCGACAGGACGCCGAATTGCAGCGCGTAGCCGAGCGTCGCGAGCCAGCCGCCGGCCCGGGTGTTGCCGGCGATCAGCACGACCACCGCGGTCAACGCGGCGACGGCCAGCAGCAGATCCGGCGAAGTCAGCTCCATTGGGTTCATGGTGTTTGACCGATCACGAAAGTGGGCAGGGTCGGGTGGACTGTCTGTACGTACAGACCGCGATCGGCGGTCTGCGCGGCGATGCCGGTCAACTGCTGGCCGAGCGGCGCCAGCAGCACCACACCGGCGAGCAGTGCCGCGCCGAGTGCGCCCGCGGTTAGCAGGTCAGCCCAGTCGTGGGTCTCACGCCCCGGCTGGCCGGCATCGGCCGTGCCATACAAGCCGGTGGCAATGCGGAAGAGGTAGGCCGTCTCGAAGACCGCACCGACCAGGATTACCCCGGCGCCGATCAGGTATAGCGGATGGGCCTGGTCGAACAGCGCGACCAGTGTCAGCAGCTTGGCCCAGAATCCCGGCAGGGGCGGGATGCCGATCAGCGACAGCGCCAGCAGCACGAACAGCCCGGCGGCCAGCGGCGAGTCGCCGGCGGCGCCCTTGAGACGCGCGAGACTGCCGCCCCAGCGTTCCGCGAGCAGGAACAACGCCGGCTTGACCGCGGTATGGTGCAGAGCGACCGCGAGGCCGGCCAGCAGCCCGGCCTCGCCCGGGACGGAGAATGCGATGAACATGACCCCGAGCTGGCCGATGGACGAGAAGCCCAGCGTGCGGCTCAGGTCCCGGGCGCGCCAGGCGGACAACTCACCGAAGACGACGCCGGCGATGCCGAGGGCCAGCATCAGCAGGTGCGCGCCCTCGAACGGAAACACCAGCAGCATCACCCGAACGATCACGATCAGCGCGAGCTTGGACACGACCCCGGCCAACAACCCGGCGACCCGCTGCGGCACCGACGGATAGACCTCGGGCACCCAGGTATTGACCGGGAATAGTTCCGCCTTGACGCCGAAGCCGATCAGGAACAGCCCGAACGCGGCGAGGCCCATCGGGTTGTTCAGCAGATCCGGGGCGACCTCGGCCAGATGGGCCAGGTTCAGCGTGCCGGTCAGGGTATAGACCAGCGCGATGCCGATCAGCGCCAGCGCCGCACCGAACGCCGAGATGATCAGATAGCGAAACGTCGCGGCATAGGCCGGTGCGCGCCCGCCGCTGACGATCAGGCCGTAGGTGGCGACCGCGACCAATTCGTAGAACACGTAAAGGTTGAACAGGTCGCCGGACAGCGCCATGCCGGTCGCGGCGGCCGCCAGGATCAGCAGGATACTGTCGGTGCGCGGGCGGTCTTCCACCTTTCCCCACGGCCAAAGCGCCAGCATGCCGAAGGCGACGATCAGGGCGAACAGCAGCGCGAGCCGGTCGACGTAGAAGGTGATGCCGAGCGGCGGCGCGAAGTTGCCGATGGCGATGGCGGCCGGTTGCTCGGTCACCACGGGCCAGGCCCGCAAGCCGATGATTCCCGTTGCCAGCAGCGTCAGCGGTCCGACAAAGCGACTCAGCGGACCCAGCGCACGCCACAGCGTCTGGATCAGGAAGGCAGCCAGCAGGGGGAGGGCGAACATCAGGATGACGTTATTCATAATGTTTAATGGTAAATTTTGAATGTTGAATTCCGGCGTTCGCCTTTAACAATTTTGAATTGATGAGTTCGCTTCGCTCACGGTTATTAACTTCCTTGAAGCTGCACTAATCAGTTTCGATTCAACGTGAGCAGAGCGAACACCGGAATTCAACATTCAAAATTTAAAATTCAACATTTTTCGCAGCTGCTCCCGGAATCCCGGCCCTGTCGGGCGCCTGTGGGCTGGATACAGGTTCCACACCGGCTTGAGCATCAATTTCCTGCTCCATCTTCTTGAGCAACACCCGCACGTCCAGGGTCGCATAGACCTTGTGCACCTTCAGCACCGTGCTCATCGCGAAGGCCTGGATACCGACACCGATCACGATCGCGGTCAGCACCATCGCCTGTGGCACCGGGTCGACCATCGAATCCACGCCCTCCCTGCCGGTCACGATAATCGGCGCAATCGCGTCGAAGCGGTAAGCGGACAGCAGCAGCAGGAGATTGGCACCCGCCTCGAGCAGGGCAATGGCCAGCACGATGCGCACCAGATGCGTGGCGGTCGCGACACCGATCGCGCCGATGACGGCCAGCGCGACCGCACCGCCGTACAGCACCATGCCCAGGTCGGGGCCGCTGAGGTCCATCATTCGTTCGCCTCCGTCTCCGCAATCGTGGTCAGCAGTCCCGCCAGCTCGGCACCGACCTTGAGCCCGACAGCCAGATACAGCAGGGGCAGCGTGCCGGCCGAAACCAACTCGCCGAGCGTGCCCTTGTCCAGCATGGGTTGCAGGAACTCACCACCACCCCACAGGCCCCACAGCCCGATGACGATGAAGCTCGCTCCCGCCAGGCCCTCGACGATTGAAAGCGCCCGATGATTCAGCCCCCCCCCGGGTCGGGCGAGAACCGGGACGAAGAATGCCGCGGCCAGGATTACACCGCCCTGGAATCCGCCGCCGGGGGTCAGGTGGCCGTGAAGGATGATGTAGAGCCCGACGACCAGCAGAAGCGGGAAGAACAGGTCCGCGCCATAGATCAATATGGCGCCGCCGTCGGCCTCGCGCCTGCTGTTTTCGCTGCGCTTGTGACCCAGTACAAGTCCCGCCGCGGTCGCGGCGGCGAACAGGATCGCCAGTTCGCCCAGGGTATCGATACCGCGGTAGCCGAGGACCACGGCGGTGACGAAGTTGGCGGCTCCGGTTTGCTCCGCCGCGAGCCGGTTGACCGATTCCCCGACCACCATCGGCGCGTGCCCGAAGTCCAGGTGCGATACCAGGGCGAACAGGAGCACGGTCAGGCCGACCGCGAACAGCAGCGAGGTAACCCTATACATCGTGCCGCTCCCCCTCAGGGTCCGTGACCGGTTGCGCCAGGCCGAGGCGGCGTTCGGCCTCGGCGCCGGCCTCGCTCGAGGTCGCCTCTACCCGCCATAGACCGAGCCGGCGCAGGCCCATCGCCATGACCACGCCGGATAGCCCGGTGCCGACGGCGGCCTCGGTCATCGCAACGTCGGGGGCGCGCAGGATCACGAACAGCACCGACAGACCGAGCGACACCACCGAGGCGGCCGCCAGTGCACCGAGCAGATTGCGCAGGGACAGTACCGCGATAGCGGCGGCGAGCATCACGATCACGATCAGCAGTACCAGCCAGTTCATCGACCACCTCCGCCCGTCTGTTCCGGGTTCTGTTCTGCCGCCTGCCACGGCCGCACGCCGGAAAGGTACAGTGCCCGGGCGATCGTCGATGAACCGACCGGATTGGTCAGCAGGATGAAGCCGGCGACCAGCAGTAGTTTCGGCCACCAGTCCGGGTGCTCGAGGCCCACTCCGATCAGCAGTGACAGGGCGCCGAGCGTGACCGCCTTGGTGCCGGCCTGAATGCGGTTGTAGACGTCCGGCATGCGCACCAGACCGAGTGCGCCGAGAAACACGAACGCGCCGCCGAGAATGAAGAACAGGTGTGCGACGATCGTCACGACGGGTCTCCCTTGATGCTGCGCGCCTCGATTGCGCGCGCCAGCGCGACCGTACCGACGAAGGCCAGTGTGCCGTACACCAGCGCGATGTCCAGATAGATCGGGTTGTCGAACAGCGCGGCGAGCAGCGCGATGCCGGCCGTCGCGATGACGTTGATCGTGTCTGCGGCGACGATGCGGTCCGGTGTGGTGGGCCCCGTGAGAAGACGCCATGTGCTGAGCAGTATCGCGGCGCCGAACAGCAGTAGTCCCGACGCCTCGAGGACATCAAGATTCATTTCAGGAACTCCTTCAGATTGTTCTCGAATCCGGCCGCGATCTCGCGGGTCGCGGACCCGAGGTCCTGCCCGGGCGGGCAGTAGACCCAGTGAACAAGGAGGCGATCACCGTTGTAATCCACGCTCAGCGTGCCCGGGGTCAGGGTGATGCTGTTGGCCAGCAGTAAACGGCCGAGCGGGGATTCTAGCCGGGTGCTCACCTCGACCACCGCCGGGCGGATCGGCAGGGACGGGTTCAGTACCCGTGCGGCCAGATCGATGTTGGCCCTGACCAGTGCGACGGAGAAGGCGCCGAGGTACTTGACGAGACCCAGGGGCGCCGTCGGCGTCAGGCGCAGACCGTTCATGATCGCGGCCCGGTTGCCGGTCAGGGTGGTGACGACGAGCGCCACGACCGCGCCGGCCACCAGTTCCTGCGGATCCAGGCTGGCGGTCAGGAGCAGCCAGAGCAGAAAACTGGTGACGAACACCAGCAGGTAATCGACGGGTGATGCTGTCTGGCTGGATAGAGAAGCCTGCATGCCCCGTTCCTCCGTGCCTGGGTGGGACGATCCGGACGCCGGCAGGTCGTTGAAAAGCCCGCTGGTCCATTGCCGGTAAAGTGGTATTTAACGATCCGATTGTTACACGGGTATTACATATCGGGATGCGGCACCGCAACATCAAAAACAGCTGAAAGGAACGACAGGTAACTCCCCCCATTTCCCCGGCGGGTAGTCTGGGACAGACGATACCCGATTGCAAGCCCGTTGCGCGGGGTCGCGTCCGCCCCGGCAAAACGGCTGCCGGGTTCAAAGCACCGGTGCGACGAGGTGCGCGGCGTTGATGACAAACTTGCGCTGCAGCGATAGTTGCGCCCACTCCGCGGGATCGACCATCTCGGAATCCCGCACGTACGCTCGCTGCATTTCACGAATTCGGGCGGTCAGTCCGGTATCCAGGATGATCAGGGAGATCTCGAAGTTCAGCCACAGGCTGCGCATGTCGAGATTGACGGATCCGAAAACGCAGAATTCTTCGTCCACGCAGACTGACTTGGTGTGCAGCAAGCCACCCTGGAACCGGGCGATCCGGGCGCCGGCCTCCAGCAGTTCGTCGAATACCGACTGGCTGGCAAGTTGCACCAGCAGCGAGTCGTTTTTCGCCGGGATCACGATGGTCACCTCGACGCCCCGGTTCGCGGCTGAGAGCAGCGCGATGAGCACCGCATCGTCGGGCACGAAGTAGGGTGTGGTCAGGATGATTTCCCGTCGGGCGGAGTAGATCGTGGTCAGCACCAGCTTCATGATCGCAACGGGTTGTGGAAACGGTCCCGACGGAGCCACCTGGATGGCGATGTCTCCCCTCGGCTCGACCGGATGCACATCGTGGCTGTCTTCCAGCGTTTCGAGCCCCACCCCGGTATTGATCTCCCAGTCGTGGATAAAGGTTCCCCCCAGGGCCTCGACGGCCGGGCCCTCGATCCTGACCATTGCGTCGATCCAGCGGCCCACGCCCTCTTCCTGCTTGAAGAAACGCGGGTCGACCAGGTTCTGGCTGCCGGTGTAGGCGATCTCGCCGTCGATCACGACGATTTTGCGGTGATTGCGAAGGTCCGCCCGGGCCTCGAACACGGACATCAGGCCGACCGGGAGCGCGCCCTTAATCTGTACACCGGACTCCCGCAGCCGCGCAGCGCCGGGACCGGAAAGGAACGGCTTGCTTCCCAGGCCGTCCAGCAGGACGCGACAGGCAACACCACGTTTCCGTGCCTCGATCAGTGTGTCGAGCAGGTCGTCGGACAGACCGCCGGGGTGCCAGATGTAGAACTCGAGATGGCAGGTGCGCCTTGCCCTGGAGATGTCGCCGATGATCGAACGAAAGATGCTCTCGTAGTCCTCCAGCAGCACGACACGATTTCCACCCTGGGCCGGAAATCCGGGTGTGGTATCCGCCTGCCGCACCAGGGGGGTCGAGGCAGCCCGGTCATCCGGGACCATCACGTTGCCGTGCTGGCGCAGGGTCTCGCGCCACCTTGCATAGGTGTCCTCAACGGCCGCGCTGCGTTTGAGAAACCGGTTGCTGACCCGGTTTTCTCCGACGAACAGGTACACGATGACGCCGAGAAAGGGCAGGCTGAGAATCAGCGCGATCCAGGCCAGCAGGATACCGACCGGTCGGCGCCTCATGATGATGCGGGCGGAAAGCCCGATCACGAGCGACCAGTGCAGGATCAGCGCGCCCAGCGCCAGCCAGCCGGTTGGTTCCATAGAAATTCAGGTGTGCGTAAGGTGCGCGATCAGGGAATGGCTGGCAAGAGACGTCCGCTTTTCGTGAGTGACGATCGTCTCGCTCGCCACGGCTTCACCAGCCCCGGGTCCACCAGTAGTATCATAGCGGCCCCCTCAGGATCCGGAAACTTTCGATATGAACCTGCTCGACATCGCGGCGTTACTCGTGACCATCGCTGCCCTGTTCGCCTACTTCAATCACCGCTACCTGCATCTGCCCCGCGTCATCGGACTGATGGTGATCTCGCTGGGTATGTCGCTCGCCATCATCGCGGGCGGCAAACTCGGACTGGGTGGAATCGAGTCCCATGCCGAGACAATCGTCGGCAGTATCGACTTCGACGAGACCCTGATGCACGGGATGCTGAGCTTCCTGCTCTTTGCCGGTGCACTGCACGTCGACCTGTCCGATCTGCTGAAGCAGAAGTGGGTGATCCTGATCCTGGCGAGCGTCGGCGTGATCGTATCCACGGTCCTTATCGGCGTCGCGGCCAGTGCCGTTTTCGGCTGGCTGGGCATCGACATGCCGTTCATCTATTGCCTGCTGCTGGGGGCGGTCATCTCGCCGACCGACCCGATCGCGGTGCTGGGCATACTCAAGACCGCGGGCGCACCGAAGTCCCTGGAAATCAAGATCACCGGAGAGTCGCTGTTCAACGACGGGTTTGCCGTGGTCGTGTTCATAGTGCTCGCCGGACTGGCTGCGGGCGAGGCCCACGTGAATGCGGGAGAGATCGCCTGGCTGTTCGTCGAGGAAGCCCTGGGGGGGGCGCTGTTCGGCCTTGCGCTCGGTGGGGTTGCCTACTATCTGCTGAAACAGTCTGACGACTATCAGCTGGAGGTGCTGATCACCCTGGCGACCGTGATGGGGGGATATTCGCTGGCCACCGCGATCCACGTCTCCGGCCCCATCGCCGTGGTCATCGCGGGTCTCCTGGTCGGGAATCACGGCAGGCTTTATGCGATGTCGAATGAGTCCCGCGCGAACCTGGACACCTTCTGGGAACTGCTCGACGAGACACTGAACGCGATCCTGTTCGTGCTCATGGGACTGGAGCTGCTGGTGCTGACTTACGACGGTCGCTACCTGCTGGCCGCGCTGCTGATCATTCCCGTGACCTTGCTCGCGCGCTTCATCACCGTAGGCACCCTGGTGGGGCTGTTCCGTTTCGCGCGTCCCTTTGCCGCAGGCGTGGTCAAGATCCTGACCTGGGGTGGTCTTCGGGGAGGCGTGTCGGTTGCGCTCGCATTGTCGTTGCCCCCAAGTCCGGAGCGCGACGTCATCGTCGCCGTGACCTACGTGGTAGTGGTTTTCTCCGTGATCGTGCAGGGACTGAGCGTCGGTCACCTCATCCGCTGGATACACGGGCCGAGGGCAGCCGCCGACACGGACCATTGATAAAGCCGAACAAGGTTCGCGGTGAACCGGGGTCACACCCGGAAGACGTACTCCCGGTCGGGATCGCGCTCGCAGTCCTGCGGGTAGTTTTTTCGCTTGTCGGCGTAATACTGCTCCCGATGGTCTCCCGCCGAGGCGCGGTTGTAGGTGACGTAGAGCAGTCGCCGCCGTTCGTTCGTCAGGTTGGGGCTGGACCCGTGCGGGGCAAACGAGTCGAAGAAGATCGCGTCACCCGGTTCCGTCGGGCAGTGAACGAATGTCATGTCGCGCATGTCGTTGTCGCTCAGCGGCTCCCATTCCTCGAACATGCCACGGGTGTGGTGACCGGACACCACCTCCAGACAGCCGTTTTCCACGGTTGAACGGTCGATCCCGACCAGCACGGAAATGAACAGGTCCGCGTAATCGCCCCAGCCGGCCTGGTGGTCCTGGTGAGGCTTGAATCCGTCACCGCCGGGCAACTTGAAGTTGACCTTTTCCTTGAACAGCACCGCAGGTTCACCGAACAGCTCCGCGACCGCCTGCTGCAGCCCGCTGCCGATGAACAGGTCCCGGAATCCGGGATGGTAAGGGGTAAAATTCTCCATCCGGTTGAGGATGCGGGCCTCGTCGTCGGTCAGCGAGGGTTCGTAGTAACGCTGATGCTTCCCCGGCGTGTCCGGCCAGTACTGGATCTCGTCTACCCAGCGGGTGATTTTGTCGATCTCGTCCCGGTCGTAGAATCCCCGCGCGACGAGAAACCCGTCCCTCCCGAAGTCGGCCAACTGGTCTGCGGTCAGTATGGGCATGTCATTGCCTTGTCCGGTTTCAACGATCGCAGCAGCTTACCCGGGCAGACGCGCCCGGATCTTGACCTGAATCAATCCTGCCGGCTCCGTGCCTCAAATTGGGCGATTGCCGGAAAATAATGCACCGGATCACGCCGGCTTTTCGTTCGTCATCAAGGCGCGACAACAGGCACAAAGTCGAACGATGGAACGGTTGTCGCAACACGGAGGACGGATGAAAAGACAAGCAGGATGGTATGTCATTTGACAGAAATCGCCTTAGTGCCTTCCACGGAGAACCATCACCGAAATGGACACCAGGACAAGACTTGCACCGACCATCAGCATCCCTGCCCGCAAGTGTTCGAAATACGTCGAAGAGTGGACCAGCGGATGGTCCGTGGGCAACAGGGCGATCATCAGCACGGAAATCCCGGTGAGCAGGAAGCCGTCAAGGGGAGAGCTGCCGCCGACGACGATGAATGCCAGGGTCTGCAGGCACAATGCGACGACCAGCGCGACGACGGGATCGGGATAGAGGAAATAGATCAACATCGCCAGGGCCGACATCGAGTAGGAAATTTTTCTTTGCAGTGTCTTCATGGATCAGCGCATTTTCGGGGCAGTTTAACCCGTTTGAGCAAACAGTGTGCCGGAGGTTTCGATATGGACAGGGGATTTTGTGTTTTCATGTTCCTCCACGGTGTCCCAGCATCTCCAGCGCCTCCGCGGCAACCTCCCGGACCTGGGCCTCGCCGTCTTGCAGCAGTTTCCGAATGGCGGGTATCGCGTCCGGCGAACCGGAAAGGCCGAGAAAGTGGGCCGAATCCGCCCGTGTGGCGGGGTTCCGGGATCCGGTGAGAGACATGATTCGTTCGAACGCCCCGATCAGGGCCTCCTGGCCGGCAAGATCCTCGACGATGGCCGAGACCCCGACGCGTACCGACAGGGGGACCTCCTCGTCGGCAAGCAGGTCGAGGAGATCGGGGACCTCCTCCGGTTTCCCGCGAACGCGCGCCATGGCCCTGGCGAGATGACCGTTGTCGAGCAGGTCGAAATAGTAACCCGCGACGCCGCCGTCGCGGGTGGATTCCTGCGCCCAGTGTCGAAGCTCCGCCTCGGTGTAGTTGCCGGGCAACTCGAAGTCACCGATCCGCGTCCAGGGAACCGAACGCGTCCCGACTTCACGGGCCGCCTGCGGAAACTCCATTACGTTGACGGCCTCCAGACGGCTGATCGCCCCTTGCTCCAGTAGGGAAACCAGCGCGCTGAGGACGTGCGGGCAGTGAGCGCAGCCCGGTTGCATCAGGAGAAGCGCGTCCGGTGGTGACTTTCGGCTGTCGTTGGTCAGTGACATCGTTTCAGGGTGGAACGACAAAACTTTTCGGCTCGAGTTTCGATCAGCGCGGCGGCATCCCCGGGACCGGTATTCCCGCCCCCGGAGGCATCCCCTGAACCATCCCGGGCGGCGGGGGGGGCGGAGAGGCGTGGTGAAGCACCATGAGCCATCCGTCGCCGTAGTTCCGGTAAAGGTTGGTCGCCACGATCGGGGGCGGACGATTGCGGGTGTCTCCGTTCATCGTCAGTTGCTCATGCACGATGTGGATGGCGCAATCGTCCGACTCGGCCCAGTGCTGATGATGCACCTCGACCTCGAGTCGCGCGTCCGAGGAGAACACTTCCTGCCAGGCATCGCGCACGGCCTGGCGACCGATCGCCTGGTGGCGCATCGGCTGGATACACACGATATCGTCGCGGGCCGCCCAGGCGGCCATCATCGCATCGATGCTGCCTTCTTCGAAGGCATCGTAGAAGGCGTCCTCAGCATCCTGCGCGGTTTCGAAGGCGTTTGGCATGGACGGCTCCGGTGGCCAAAAATCGCGCTATATTAGGTGATGCATCCCGCAAACGCTATCCCCGCGGAGGCATTCGCGTTGCGCGTCTTTTCCGCCATGGCGACGTTAAAAACCGGCTGAAAATGCTCATTTACCCCGTGTAAACAGTAATTTTTGTTCAACCCGTCCGTGAGCCTCACGCCTTCGGGGCTGAGGTAAAAATTTGCTCCGGATGAGTCTTTCGCCGATTTTTGCCGTGCCCTGACGGGAAATCCATCGCAGCGTAAACGTCTCCATCGTACGTCCCGGAACAACCGGCTCACGGAGGCACATGGCTCGTATTCTGGCTGTCGGCATAGCCGCACTCGACATCATCCAATCGGTCGACGGATATCCCGCGGAGGACGCCGAGGTCAGGGCGCTGTCCCGGCGGCAGGCCCCGGGGGGGAATGCCGTGAATCTGCTTCAGATGCTCGGGCTGCTGGGTCACACGTGCGCCCTGGCCGGCATCCTGGCGGACGACGTGGAAGGCGCATGGGTTCTCGCGGCCCTGCGCGAGCGGGAGATTGACATGTCCGGTTGCCGGACCGTGGTCGGGGGGCGTACGCCGACCTCCTGCGTGTGTCTGAATACGCGCAACGGATCTCGAACCATCGTCCATTCGCGGGCCCTGCCGGAATTCGGATATCGGGACTTTGCCGGCGTACCCCTGGAAGCGTTCGACTGGTTGCACTTCGAGGGACGTAACGTCGGGGAGACCCGTCGCATGATCGATCGGGCGCGTTACATCAGGCCGGGACTTCCGGTGTCGGTCGAGATCGAAAAATCACGGCCCGACATCGAGACCCTGGTCGAGGGGGTGGATGTCGTCCTGTTCTCGCGGGACTACGCGCTTGCCGGGGGGCACGAAGACGCGCGTTCACTGCTGGATTCCGTATCGTCTCCCGCGTTGCTGGTCTGCGCGTGGGGTGAATCGGGCGCTTTCGCGCGGACGCCCCAGGGAAAATCGCTCTTCGCACCCGCTTGCCCGCCGGCAGAGGTCGTCGATACCCTGGGTGCCGGGGACGCGTTCAACGCCGGTTTCCTTGATGCCCTGCTGCGCGGACGAAGTGCGGCCGAGGCGCTGAACGATGCCTGTCGCCTGGCGGGCGCAAAATGCGGGATGACAGGATTCGCAGGGCTGGCCGGACACTGAGGCGATCACCTGAACCCTGCGTCCCGGTTTCCCCCGCCATCACGACGAATCGCGCACCCGCCACGTCGCGGCGCCGGCGTACCGGGACGCCACCGATCGCTTCTGCGGGTACTATGCTCACTATCATCGTAGGTGTTCTCCGCCTCGCGGGCCGGGACCACCGAACGGACGAACGGTTTGCCGGTGGGGTCCTACGCGCCGCGGCGGCAGACACAAACACAAATCAAGAAGCAGGGCCGGACCGCCATGAACCCCGATAAAGTCGCCTTTGGCTTTTTCATCGTACTCGCACTGACACTGAACTTCGGATTCGTCGTAGGCGAGATCGACAAGCCCGAGCATCACCACCTGTACGAGTTCTTCGCGGTAATCGTGGTCAACGTGATCGCCACCATTCTCAAACTCGGCGACCGGACACAGATGGGGGCGGTGCTGCTGGCCACCAGCCTGGCCGCGGTGCTGCAACTGCTCGCCGGGGCAGTGGTCTGGTGGGTCGCGGTCCACGTCACGGAAACCGGCATGACACCGGTGGTGATTGCCAGCATCGTCTCGCTCGCCAGCGGTGCGGTGCTGGCGAATGTCGTTTCGGTGGTGCTCCTGATCGTGGAAACCGTCAGCTTGCGTCGATAAGCGCCTGCAGAGCGCCGTTTGGTCGCCATGGACAGCGTGATTTTTACCGTCATCCGCCGCATGCGGTTTCCGCTGATGGCGCTGACGGTCGTCTATTCCATCGCGGTACTGGGCTTCACCCTGATCCCCGGCCAGGACGCGAACGGGGACCCCTCGCGCATGGGGTTTTTCGACGCCTTCTATTTTGTCAGCTTCATGGCGACGACGATCGGATTCGGTGAACTGCCGAACACCTTCACGCCGATGCAGCGTCTCTGGACGCTGGTCAGCATCTACGCGACGGTCGTCGTCTGGATCTATTCCATCGGCACCCTGATATCGCTGGCCCAGGACGGGGGATTTCGCCACGCGGTGACCCGGCGGCGATTCAGGAAACGCGTCAGGGCGATGGCGCGCCCTTTCTATCTGGTGTGTGGTTACGGAGAGACCGGTACCGCGCTGATCCGGGCGCTGGTCCACCGCAATCAGTTGGCCGTCGTGATCGACGTCGACCCGGCGCGCATCGGGGCGCTCAAGATGAAAAACTTCCCGATTTTCATCCCGGCGCTGTGCGCCGATGCGAGTGTGCCGGCCAATCTGCTGGAGGCCGGCCTGAAGCACAACAGATGCATCGGTGTCGTGGCCGCAACCGACGACAACGAAATCAACCTGAAGATCTCCATCACCGCCAAGCTGCTGCACGAGGACATCACCGTCTACGCGCGTTCCGACTCCAGTGACGTGACCGCGAACATGCGCTCTTTCGACACCGACGTGATCGTCGATCCCTACGAGACCTTCGCGCTGCTCCTGGCGATCGCGCTGGAGATGCCGTGCCAGTTTCTCGTCCACCGCTGGCTTTCCGGTCTCAACCTCGAGAATCTCGAGGAGCCGATCTATCCACCGGGCAGCGGGCTGTGGGTGATCTGCGGTTTCGGTCGCTTCGGAAAGGCGATCTACAACCGGCTCAAGCGAGAGGGTGTGCGCCTGATCGTGGTCGAGGAATCCCCGCATCTGACCGGGGAGCCGGCGGAAGGCTGCGTCAAGGGGCGTGGCACGGAGGCCGACACCTTGCGGCAGGCACGGATCGAGATGGCGGTCGCGCTGGTTGTGGGGACCAACGACGACACCGACAACCTGTCCATCGTAATGACGGCCAAGGAGCTGAATCCGCGGCTGTTCGTCGTCCTGCGGCAGAACGAGAAGGTCAACCAGGACATCACCGACGCCGTCGATGCGGACATTGTGATGCACCCCAGCGCCATCATTGCCAACCGGATTCGCGTCCTGATGACGGTGCCGCTTCTGAGAAATTTCATTCTGCTGGCGCGCTCGGAGGACAACGCCTGGGCCTGCGAACTCGCCAGCCGTATCTCGGCACTGGTGCGTGACGAGGCCCCCGACGTGTGGGAGGTTTGCCTGAAATGTTCGGGGCAGTCCATCGACCGGACGGAACCCGTTGCGGTCATCAGGGCGCTCGAGGAAGGGCGGCCGGTGAAACTGGGGCACCTGACACACGATCCGCGCAAGCGCCACGACGAACTGCACTGCCTGGCGCTGATGTTAAAGCGCGAGCGCAATTTCATGGTCCTGCCAGCGCCGAGGACCGCACTGTCCGAGGGTGACAGGATCCTTTTCTGCGGCAGTATCGACGCGCGCCGCGCCATGGAATGGACGCTGCAGAACGAGAACATCCTGAGGTACGCAATGACCGGAAGTTCCCGGCCGCCACAGCGCGTCTGGCAGGTATTGCGCAAGGCGTTCGCGGTGCGCCGTTGACGTCGTCTTCCGGCACCGCGGGACCGT
>JAYENI010000283.1:0-4561 GCA_034722015.1 Pseudomonadota bacterium | reverse complement strand
GAATATCCAGCGTGATCCGGTACTTTATTTTCCGGCAATCGCCTGAATCAAGCAACCTGGCGCGGACGCGGCGCAGTGAAAGACAGTCGGCGCATCGCCAGGGTGCGGTGCGTGCTTCCGGCTTCCCTGGAGACCCGGAGGACTGCTGACAGCGCGACTCGATTGAGAGCACCGCGCTTTTCCAAGAGGATTCCTGACGGGGTTTCAGTATCATAGGCCCCGGATCGGGGGTTTCCGGGTTTGCGGACCCTGCATTTCGGTCGCCGCGGGCCGATTTCATGAATTCGTAACAATTTCCGGGTCTAATGTCGGGACTATGGATATCACGATGGAAGAGATGTCAGCGAATCAGGGCACCGCCACGGGGGCAAGCATCCTTGTCGTCGAGGACGAGTCCGCCATACGCAAGATGATTCGCTTCGCGCTGGGCCAGGCGGGTTTCAACGTCATCGAGGCCGAGGGCGCGGACGAGGCGGTGCAGCGTATCGCGGACAATCGCCTCGATCTGATTCTGCTCGACTGGATGCTCCCGGGCCAGAGTGGTCTGGAACTCGCACGACGGCTGCGTCGCGAGGCGGTGACGCGAGACCTTCCCATCATCATGCTGACCGCGCGCGTAGAGGAATCAGACAAAGTGCGGGGTCTGGACGCCGGTGCCGACGACTATGTCACCAAGCCATTTTCTCCTCGTGAACTTGTCGCGCGGGTCAGGGCGCTTCTGCGCCGGGCCCGTCCGCATGCCGACGAGGCGGCGGTCGTCGTTGACGGCCTGACGCTGGATCCCGTGGCGCATCTGGTGCATATCGACGGCAAAGTGATTGATCTCGGTCCTACCGAGTTCCGCCTGTTGCACTTTCTCATGACGCACCCCGATCGGGTCTACAGTCGCGGCCAGCTGCTCGACGAGGTATGGGGTCGGAGCAGCTTCGTGGAAGAGCGCACCGTGGACGTGCACATCCTGCGACTGCGAAAGTCATTGAAACCGTCCGGTTTCGATACCTATATCCATACGGTGCGCGGCGCGGGGTATCGATTCACCCGCATGGGGTGACAAATGCTAGTGTTCTGGACCGCGGAAATTCGTCGTCTGGTGCTGGTCGCCGTACCGGCGGGTGCCGCCGGTTATTTCGTGGGGGCTCCCGGGTGGTTCGTGGCCGCTGCGATTGGCGCATTGCTCATCTGGCACCTGCACCAGCTGAAGTCCCTGTTGCGGTGGCTGCGATTGGGTAAATCGGCCACCCCGTCACGGACAGCGGGTCCATGGAAGGAGGCTCACGCCGGCATCTCCCGGCTGCAACTTCGCAGCAAGAAGAGAAAGAAGCGACTGACGCGCATGCTGTCCCGCTTCCAGAGATCGAGTGAGGCGCTGCCCTATGGCACGCTCATTCTCTCTTCCTCGGGCACGATCGAATCGTTCAACCGGGCGGCTGCAAGGCTGCTTGGCCTGAGCGTAAGGGTCGATCGCGGTCGCAGGATCACCAACCTTGTCCGCCATCCCGAGTTCGTTCGTTACCTCCAGAGCGAGGCGTGGGACGATGCCGTCGAGATTCCCTCTCCCCGGGACGACGAGTCCAGTCTGTCGATCCGCGCGGTGAAGTTCGGCGGCAAGCAGGTCTTGCTGAGCGTCAGGGACACGACCCGCTCGAGACAGCTGGAGACCATGCGCAGGGATTTCGTGGCCAATGTGTCGCACGAATTGCGCACGCCGTTGACCGTGCTGCGTGGCTATCTGGAACTTTTCGGGTCCGACGCCAGGATCGCTGGGTCAGGGGAATGTCAGGAATCCGTTCGACTGATGGATGACCAGACACAGCGCATGCAGCGCATCGTGGAGGACCTGCTGACGCTGGCGAAGCTGGAGTCCGGAATTCGCGGTGAAAGCCCCGATACGCCCGTACCCGTACCCGGACTGATCAGGGACGTCGTCGACGAAGGCAGGGTGCTTGGCGGTGACAAGGCGTTCAGGTTCTCGGTCGATGTCGACGAGGCGCTGTGGCTGACCGGCAATGCGAAGGAAATCTACAGCGTGTTCATGAACCTGGTGCACAACGCCGTGCGCTATTCTCCGGATGGCGGTGAAATCACCGTTCGATGGTGCGTCGATGCAGAAGGCGCGTATTTTTCCGTCGAGGATCGGGGAATCGGCATCGAACCCCGACACATCGATCGATTGACGGAGCGTTTCTACCGCGTGGACAAGGGCCGTTCCCGTGCCAGTGGCGGGACCGGTCTGGGCCTTGCGATCGTCAAGCACGTATTGCAGCGACACGACGGCGAACTGTGCATCGAGAGCCGGCCGGGAGAGGGAAGCGTCTTTACGTGCAGTTTTCCCGTCGAGCGCACAGTGCGCAGGCACAGTTTGTCCCGCGTGGTTTCCGCCTGAATCAGGCTCGTCGACGGCACTTTCAACACCCCGAGGTTGGCGGGGTGCCGGATGGCCTGCTACTTTCTCTGGCAGGCTGTTGACCCGCTTCACACTGACAGGCCAGCCATCTCCGGTCCCGCGTCCCCGTCTCAGAGAGCCAGGGCATGCCCCCATCGCCGACGTCCTGAATCGCAGCCGGAGTTTGCGGCCCGTTCCCGCCATGTCACTGTCCACGGGCGATGACTCGCTTGTCCTCGAACTTGGGGAAGGCTACCTGGATGCCCACCGCCTGACCGGCGCCGACATGGAGAGCGAGAGGGAGCGCCTGAAGGCTGCCGGGTTCGCTCTGGAGTACAGCTGAACCGCATCCGAGCGCCGGTTTTGCCCCTGCCGGTCAACGACCTGAGACTTTTTTCGACAGCCTGCTAGAATGACCGCACCGAATAAGGGCGGACACAAATGTCAAAAAGCACGGCACAGGGTGACCTGTATTTCGGGATACCGGGAGATCTCGACGAGGAGGCGCTGCAGGGACTTCTGCTCTCGGCCAGATTGAGGTCGACACCGGACAAGGCGGCGCTGGTCACGCGCGTGTACCTCGATTCGTTCGACTGGCGGCTGTACAGTGCCGGGGGCGTATTGAGCGCCACGGGTGGAAAGCGGAGTTATATCCTGCGCTGGCGGCCTCTCGAGGGCGGCGACACCCTGCAATTCCACATGGACCACCTTCCTGTCTTCGTTTCGGACCTGCCCCCGATGCTTCGAGGTCATCTCGAACCCGTACTCGAGATGCGCACCCTGTCGCCCGTGGTCACGACGCGCTGCCGTCTGCGGCCCTTTGCCGTACTGAACGAAGACGACAAGACCGTCCTGCGTCTCGAGATCGAACAGGACCGGGACGTGCGCCATGGTTCGGTCAGGCGATCTGCCGACCAGAGCAGGGTGCTGCTGCGTGGCGTCCGCGGATACGCAGACGAACGCCGGCGCGTCGAGTCGGTGTTGCTGGATCGTGGCGGGGCCGTGCCCCTGGCGCGCGACCCCCTCGACAGTGCGCTGGCACTCGTCGGTCGGGAACCCGCCGACTATAGCTCGAAACTGCGGATTTCCCTGGATCCGCGGCAGCGCACGGACGAGGCCGCGACGAAGATTCTCTCTCACCTGCTGCGCACCATGGAGGTCAACGAGCCGGGCGTGAGGGCGGACGTCGACACGGAGTTTCTGCACGACTATCGGGTGGCGGTGCGCCGCACCCGATCGTTGCTGAGCCAGGTCAAGTCTATCTTTCCGGTGCAGCGCGTGGAGCGGTACCGCAGGGAGTTCGCCTGGCTGGGCCAGATCACCAGCCCATGCCGTGACCTGGACGTGTACCTGCTCGGTTTCGAGGAGTTTCGTGACAGCCTGCCGTCGTCGATGAAAACCGATCTTACGCCGCTGCGGGATTATCTGGTCAGACACAAGGCCGACGAACACGCCAGGCTCGTCGCGGCCCTGGATTCGGCACGCTACGGGAAAACAATGGCGGACTGGAAGGTGTTCCTCGAAACCAAGCGGCCCCGCCGCACATCGATGGCCAACGCAATGCGGCCGTTAAACGCCGTTGCCAACGAGCGAATCTGGCGGATGTATCGCAAGGTCATGAAACAGGGCGGTGCGATCGACGACCACACGCCGGCCGAGGCGGTCCACGAGCTGCGCAAGAGCTGCAAGAAGCTGCGTTATCTGATGGAGTTTTTCCGCGACATCTATCCCCCGGAAAAGATCGACCGGCTGATCCGGTCCTTGAAGGGTTTGCAGGACAACCTGGGGGATTTTCAGGATTACGAGGTACAGCACACCTCGCTGGCAACGTTCGAGGCCGCAATGGAAAAAGAGACCGGTATCTCCGATGGAACGCGCCGGGCCATGGACCACCTCATCGAGGCACTGGTAGAGCGGCAGCACGATACGCGTGAGGCTTTCAGGGGCCGTTTCAGGGGATTTTCCAGGAAGGCGAACCGGGGTCGTTTCGAGGCGCTTTTCAGGATTTCGCCCGACACAGAGCGTACCGCGGCATGAAGATTCTCGCCACTTACAATATCAAGGGCGGTGTGGGAAAGACCGCGACCGCGGTCAATCTGGCCTGGGCCGCCGCAGGCAGCGGTTACCGGACCCTGGTCTGGGACCTCGACCCCCAGGGGGCGGCGACCTTTTATTTTC
>JAYENI010000282.1:0-4597 GCA_034722015.1 Pseudomonadota bacterium | reverse complement strand
AAGTAGTACGTCACGTTACCGGAGTCGGGATCAGGGTTCGGAGTCAATCCGAGGCGCGACAGATTGCCGCGTGTTGCGGTGGCGACGTCCAGTGAGCGGTTGGTGATGTAGACGATATGTATCCCGAGTTTCCCCAGGTACTGGACAAACTCCACCGAGCCCGGCACGGCATCGGCCGCTTCCTGCTTGCACCATACGGTCCAGTCCGCGACATCAAAGCGTTTGCCTTCGAGCAACAGCCACGCCGCAAACGGCGTATTCAGCAATACGGTCTCGTCGATATCCAGGATCACGGCGGGAGGCCGGTCCGGATCCGGTACCGAACCGGTGGCGAACGACAGCTCGAGCTGTCGCCGGGCTGAGTGGTATGTTTGCCATGCGATTGCCTCATACTCGGCCGAGTCCTGCATCCACAACACCGACAACAATGCCGTGGCGTTCCAGGGGTCGTGTGACGGTGGCGGGGTATCTTCCTTTACGCGTTGCGAAGACGCACACGCGACGAGCCACAGCGCCATGCCCAGGGCGAGAAGGACTCGAACCCGGGTCAGAAAATCTGCAGTGCATTTCTCCGCAATACTCATTGGTCGCGAGCAAGTTCGATCATGGGTCGTGCAAGCTCCGTGAGCCATTTGTCGCCATTCTCACTTTGCACCAGGCCGACAATGATGTATTTTCCATCTTCCGTTTCGACGAGGGCGCTGTCGGCATGGTAGTCCCTCCATGTCCCTGATTTGCGGTAGATCGTGATGCCGGGGACACCTTTCAGCCCCTTCACGAACTTGTGGTTGATCGCGGGGTTGGAAAGGATGCCCTTCATTTTCAGCGTCAATTCGGGATTGACGAGTCGGTTCGTTTCCAGCAGATAGTAGAATCGCGCCGCCTGCATGACGCTGGCGCCGTGTGAAAGATTGTGAATCGGATCGCGTTGATAGGCGCCCTTTCCGGCGTAATCCTTGCCGACCCACAAGCCACCTTTGCGTTTCGGGTCGTAGAGCTGGAACCGTTGCGACTGAAGTATTTCCAGCAGATCGTCCCGCCCGACCCGTTCCAGTACACGGGTTGCGGCCTGGTTGCTGGAGTTGCGGACCATCCGCGTCATGTCCTTCCACAGGGCGTCATCGGGTTTGATCAGCCCTTTCTCTATTTCGACGAACGCCGCCAGCAGGATCGCGATCTTGGGCAGGCTCGCCGCATACATCATCCGGTCAGGGTTGACGGACGCGACACGTGGTTTGTGGGGGTCGGTGATGTCCGCCACCACCAGAGCCAGGCGGCCCCGCGCGACTGCTTTGGCCAGAAATTTCCGTTCGATCAGGTCTTCGAGTTTCTTCTGCAATTCCGGTGACCGGCTCTCCCACAGATCCGGGTAGGTCTCTGCGCCCGCCGGGGTGGCGAGAAGGGGCAACCAGATGAATACCGTGGTCAGAATTGTTCGCATTGAAAAGCCGGTTGCCGGGATTGCAGGGATGAAGAATTCAACTCCCTTCATTGGCCGTTTCTGCTTTTCGGTGTTCGGTGATCAATACAATTGCGAAACAGAACCAGAGAAATACAAGCAATACATTAAATACAAAATACGCCGTTGTGGTCAGGCTGAGTACCTGAACGCCGATGAGTATCGTCAAGGCCGCCAGACCATCGCCCAGTCTGACATACAAGGTATCGATCGCCGGCTTTCCGTGAAATTTCATCTCTGAACTGACCGGTAACCACAAGACGTGACGCGCGGTATTGTTCAATGAGTAATCCGTTGCGTTTTCCGCGATTTTCATCATTTTCACGATTGCCAGTATCGGTAACAATGCCATTGCCGTGTATGACAGCAGGGAGACGACGGGCAAAATCAGCAGGATCGCGGCAAAGCCCCCATATTTCAGAAGCCTGGAAGCGACAAACGCCTGTAGAAACAACGCAACGATATTGACCCAGAAGTAGAAGTTGCCATAAAAACGGGTGGTGCCGTCGCGCGTATACTCGAGTACTTGTTGCGATGAGGTAATGCCCAGGTTCGCCGCCTCCGTTGCGAGTGTCTCCTGAATGACCCTGAACAACAGATTCTCTCCATTGGTGTTGACCCAGTTGACCAGCAACGTGACCATCGCCGCGGCCATCAGAAACCGGCTCATCATAACGAGTCTGGCGCCGGCCAGGAGAAAATGCGGGTCCGTTTTCGGGTTTTCTGTCGTTTTCTTTTCCGGAGCCGAACCAATTGCGCCGGTCGTGTCGATCTTACGTGTTTCACGGTCGACATAACGCGTCAGGGCAATGGATACGTACAGCGGTATCGTTGCCACAACCAGCAGGGAGGTCGTATCGACGAGGCCCGATTCCACGATGAAATCGACGATCCACGAACCGGCGGCTGCCCCGGATGTCGCGCCGATGGCTATCATGGGTAACATGCGCTTCCCGCGTTCATCGGTATAGATATCGGCGCAAAATGTCCAGAACTGGGCAACGACGAAAACGCCGAACATGCCGACCCAGACATAAAATATGATTCCGGAAACCGGTAGAGACTCGAAGAAAAATCCTGGTTGCAGCAACCAGAATATCAACATATTCGAGATACAAAACAGCGTCGCGCGGGTAATCAGCGTGGAGCGGTCCCAATGATCTGACAGACGCCCGTACCAACCCACGACGAAAAGCAGAAATATGCTCTGTGCGAAGCTTGAATAGGCCTTGACCTCCATCTTGGAAAGCCCGGATATGTCGGATATCGCGATCCACCCTTCACGTAGCGGTTTGATAAAGTAATAGGCACACAGAACCAGAAATATATTCGCGAACATGAGCAACGCGACCCGGCCTTCACCTGGCCGGACCTCGGTAAATATGCGCAGAATCCTCTCGGTGGTTGAGAACTGATTTCGTTCCACGCATTTGCTCCTGTGATGCGTGCTTGCGGCCGCGCGGGTGCAGGGAAATCTCACCAGGTGGGGCGATAGAGGCACTTCAAGCGCCGCAGACGTCAGTTTCGCATGATTGCGGGTACAGGATAAACGAAGATCGGCTTGGCTTCGCCTGACCGCTCGCGCGACGCTATGCGGCAATCGGAGAAGATAGAGAGCTGTTTCTCAGGAAAGTGAAGGCCGGAGCGCAAGGCGAGCGACTGGCCCCGGGTCTGAAGGTCTGGAATGCCGTCGTGTCAGGCCTCGTCGCGAACGCGGACCTGTCCGGGACGCCGACCGCGTTTCCTGGAGGACCAGGAGGGCAACATGGCGAGAAGCCTGCGAGCGACATAGTTCAGCAGTGGGCCGCGCTTACCGGCATTTGCGTTGAGCGCGTTAACGATGGCGCCAGGTGCGGTGAAAAGAATCTTCGACGTGGACAGCAGCGAGGGGCGAACCCGGGCCTGCTCGTAACCCAGGGCGGACATCCTTGTAGTCGCCAGACGCTGATGCCACCAGACTTCCGCATCGTGAAGATTGGCGCGCCAGCGACCGACAGAGCAGGAGTCGATGCCCCTGCGGTGTCCGCCGTAGGAACTGTTATCGGACTCGACCTCCAGCAGTCCGGGTGTGTACTCGATACCGAGAAAACCGCAGATCGACCGGATCTCTTCTGCAGGGTGCCTGACCAGGTTCTCGTAATGGACCAACTTGACCCGCGGGTGCTCCGCGTACTTCAGGACGAGGCCCGCCGATCCTTGCCACAGCATCGTGGTAAGGATGGGGTGATACAGTTTGCGTACCCGATCGGATTCGGTCGAGCGACGCCAGTAGTTCTTGTAGGATGCGAGATAGTCCCTGGGATCACGAATCATGCAGAGCACACGCGTTTCGGGGTACAGCTCAAGGATGTCATCGAGATAAAACAGATGCTTTGGTGTGTCGTCACAGAACCACCGCTTGCCGGACTGCTCCGCGAGCATGGTCATGAATTCCGAGTAGAGCACGGGGTAACCGGCGCCCCCTGCCTTCACGCGTGCCTTGAGGCGGGCTGCATCGATCGTGCGCGACACAATGGCCTGGGTTTCGGGAAAGTTGTAGCGCCCAAACAGCGACAACGTGCGCTTTACGGCCTTGTCCAGCGATGCGTCCTTCTCGAGCGATCCGATCTCCTCGCGGCGTGACCAGACGTCCTCGAAGAAATGCGATTCACCGGGAGATTCTATGTCGGTGTGCCGGGCGAGGATACGGCCCATCAGGGTTGTGCCCGAGCGTGGGGGGCCGACGATGAAAAAGGGCGGCTTGTGATTGCCGGTCATGCGCAGATCCTTGATTTTTCTTTTCTGAGACCCCGATACTCCGGTTCAGGGCCTTAGTGTTCGGACCAATGAGCACTCCATTGCGCATCTCCCGGATAGACAGCCACACTGTATCACACTAGGTGTTTCTACTTATTTACGCATTTGTGAAGGTTCGATGACGGCGTAGGGGGGGGCCGACGGGGAATCTCATGACCGCAATGTCGGGATCGACCGTGAGGGCTCGAAGCAGCTGATCAAAGATCATCCTGATTACCCCTGAAACTCAGCGGCGATGGAGCGTAGATTCCCTCATTGTGGGGCGACATCCGAATCAAGTCAGAAGAACACGCCGTAAATACATCCGTGTAGGCTCGACTGCGGCATCCGTGCCGCAGACGG
>JAYENI010000281.1:7500-19972 GCA_034722015.1 Pseudomonadota bacterium | reverse complement strand
GTCGGTGTGATCCAGACGGCACTTGCGATGCGCATCGAGGCATTCCCGCTATGTCCGTCGTTGTACCCGTACACCCGCAGCCAGCGGTAGTACTGCAACAGCTCGTCCAGTTCCTGCTCGGGGCGTATCATCCCGCGCTGCCCGTCTGCGTGTCTGCCTCAGGCTCGCGCAGCGAAATGATGGGCCAGCCTTTCTCCGAGGCGACACGGCGTAGCGTGTCATCGGGATTGACAGCGATCGCGCGGGTCACCTGTTCCAGAAGCGGAATGTCGTTGTGAGAATCGCTGTAGAACCAGCTGTCCTCCAGGTTTTCCCCGTGTTCGTCCAGCCATTGGCGCAGGCGCTCCACCTTTCCCTCGCGGAAACAGGGAATACCGGCGAGTTCACCCGTGTAAGCGCCTTCCCGAAACTCCGGTTCCGTCGCGATAAGGTCGCCTACGCCCAGTTCGTCTGCGATTGGCCGGGTAACGAACCGGTTGGTCGCCGTGATGATGACGAGCCGGTCGCCGCGTTTGCGGTGTTTCTCCAGTAGTTCAACGGCGGCAGGCAGGACGATTGGACGGATATGCTCCCGCACGTACTCGACCCGCAGCATTTTCAGTTCGTCCAGCGGATTATCCGCCAGCGGACGGTAGGCGAATCGCGCGAATTCATAGATATCCAGCGTCCCGTCATGATAGTGCTCGTAGAACTCCTGGTTCCGGCGCTCGTACTCCTCGCCGTTGACCACGCCGCGATTGACGAGGAAACGTCCCCAGAGGTAGTCGCTGTCTCCTCCGAGAAGCGTATTGTCGAGATCGAATAGCGCAACACTCATTAGATTTTCCAAACGCGGCGACCCAGCGGGACGTGGCATTCTATCCGGGTCCCTGCGGCCAAGATACCGGATTTGCCCATTGACGGGCCATGTGGAAAAATGAATCCTGAATATTCCTGATTTAGAGCCACAAGTGATTGATGCGGATGGATTCAGGCCCAATGTAGGCATTATCCTGTGTAACGAAGTGCAGAGCGTGTTTTGGTGCAAGCGGTCGGGCCAGAATGCCTGGCAGTTTCCCCAGGGCGGTATCCGAAGCCACGAGACGCCGCAAGAGGCGATGTTTCGTGAGCTGCGGGAAGAGACCGGCCTGCGGGCTGAACACGTTGAGGTGATCGGGGCCACCCGGGGATGGCTCCGTTACCGTCTGCCGCGCCGCATGATTCGCCACCACGTGAAGCCTTGCTGTATCGGGCAGAAGCAGGTCTGGTTCATGTTAAAGATGATCGGCAGCGAGTCGGACGTCAATCTGTCGTCGTCGCACCGGCCGGAGTTCGATGGTTGGCGCTGGGTTGACTACTGGCAACCGGCACGCGACGTCGTTTTTTTCAAGCGCCATGTCTATGAACGCGCCCTGCAAGAGCTTGCGCCCCTGGTCTTCGCGGACGGAGAATCTCCGTTACGGCCCGTTGGACATTACTGACCACGATCTGAACGTGGCGCATGCTTGATCTCCTGCAGCGAATCATCCAGGAAGTCAATTCCGCAGCCGATCATGGCCGCGCACTGGAAATCATCGTTCGGCGTGTCAAGAGGGTACTGCATGTCGACGTCTGCTCTGTCTTCCTGGTGCGCCCGGGAACCTCCGAACTCCTGCTGATGGCCACGGACGGCCTGAACCCGGAGTGCCTGTTCAACGTCAGGATAGATTTCAATGAAGGGCTGGTCGGGCTGGTCGCGCAACGCGCCGAGCCGATCAACCTCGAAGATGCGCCCAGGCATCCGCGATACAAATACTTTCCGCAGACCGGAGAAGAGCGCTACCGGGCTTTCCTCGGCATTCCTATCGTCCAGCACCGCAAGCTCCTGGGCGTCCTCGTGGTCCAGCAGCGAGAGCAGCGCAGGTTCGACGACGAACACACCGCATTTCTTATTACGCTGGCCGCCCAGCTTGCGGGTACGATCATTCACGCCGAACTCAGCGGCGGGATGGATGCCCTGCGCCTGGGGAGTGACGACTCGGATCTGTCCATTCGCGGTGTCGAAGGCGCGCCCGGCGTAGCGATCGGTACCGCCTGGGTCGCTTATCCCAGTGCGAACCTGAGCGCCGTACCCGACCGGGTCCCTGCGGATATCAAGGCGGAGGTGCGGCTGTTTCAGGATGCGGTTCAGAGCGTGCAAACCGAACTGCTGCGGCTCAAGGAGCGCATGGGGCGCATACTACCGGCCGAGGAACGGGCGCTGTTCGACGCCTATATCATGATCCTCGGTAGCGACGCCCTCACCCAGCGTACCGTGGAAGGAATCCGTGCGGGGAAATGGGCGCCCGCCGCCCTGCGCGACAGTATCGCCGAGAACGCGTCGGTCTTCGATGAGATGGACGACGCCTATCTCCGCGAGCGAGGGGAGGACATCCGTGACCTGGGTAGACGGTTGCTGATGTACCTGGAAAAGACCCCGCGGCAGTCCGGTGAAGGACAGCCATCAAAACTCGTGCTGGTCGGTGAGAACGTAAGTGTGGCGGAACTCGCCGATATCGATCCCGACAGGCTGATGGGCGTGATTTCGGGTCGAGGGTCGGCGTCGTCCCACGTTGCGATTCTTGCCCGCGCCCTGGAGATCCCGGCGGTCATGGGTGCGGTCGATCTGCCCTACGGCCGACTGGACGGACGCGAGGTGATCGTCGACGGGTACACCGGCCGGATCTATCTGGAGCCGGGGGCACAGATCCGCGTCGAATACGAACGGTTGCAGCGCGAGGAGAAGGAGCTCTCCGAAGGGCTGGCGGAACGGGCGGCGAAACCGGCGTTCACACCGGACGGCGAACGGGTGCCTGTCTACGTCAACAGCGGGCTGCTGGCGGACATCAATGTGGCGTTTATGGCGGGTTCGGACGGTGTGGGTCTCTACCGCACCGAGTTTCCCTTCATGGTCAGGGACCGGTTTCCCGGTGAACAGGAACAGACCCGAATCTACCGTCAGGTGCTGGAATCGGTGGCGCCCCGGCCGGTAACGCTCCGGACCCTGGATGTGGGGGGGGACAAGACCCTGCCCTATTTCCCGATCGAGGAAGACAACCCCTTCCTGGGCTGGAGGGGCATTCGCATCACGCTTGACCATCCCGAAATTTTCCTGACGCAGGTGCGCGCGATGCTGCGCGCAAACGTCGGCCTGAACAATCTCAAGGTGATGTTTCCCATGATCAGCGCCGTGAGCGAGGTGGACGAAGCGCTCGCGCTGGTCCGCCAGGCGTGGTCCGAACTGGTCGAGGAAGGCGTCGAGGCGGTGATACCCGAGATGGGCGTCATGATCGAGGTGCCATCGGCCGTGTACATGGCGCAGACGATTGCGTCCAGGGTCGCGTTCGTCAGCGTGGGGACCAACGACCTGGTTCAGTATCTGCTCGCCGTGGACCGGAACAATGCCCAGGTCGCGGACCTTTACCGCACCATGCACCCGGCCGTGCTGCGGGCGTTGATCGATGTCGTACACGGGGCGCATGCCGCCAAGAGGACGGTGGGCGTCTGCGGAGAAATGGCCAGCGATCCGGCGTCGGCGATCCTGTTGCTAGGCATGGGGATGGACAACCTCAGTGTGACGGTCTCGGGGCTTTCGCGCGTCAAGTGGATGATTTCGAGTTTTACGCGGGCCAGGTCGGCGGAGATTCTCGAATCGGTACTGAAGCTCGAAGACCCGGTCATGATCCGGGAGACCCTGAACCGGGAACTGGTCCGGGCAGGGCTCGGTGGTCTGGTGCGTGCGGGCAAGCGCTAGCCGGCTGCTGAAAAACCCTCGGCTGGCACTATACGGCGTCGGAATCGCGCTCAGAATGCTCATAAACCGGGCTTCCCTGCACGATTTCGTCTCGCCTGGCACGCACCTGAGTCCTTTTCAACAGCCCGCCGGTGCGCTCGCAAGCTTGCGCCGTATCGGGGATTCGAGGGATTGCTTGCGTCAGCGACGCCTCGCGTGGTGTTGAGGGCGGCGCTGGAACCATACCCAGGCACCACTCGCCGCCAGCAACAGCATCGCCACGGCGGCGAGGTCCATGAGATAGACTCCCCAGATGCCGAGCACCCGACCGCTGTGCAGGTCGAGCAGGAGTCGCTCCCAGGTGATTTCGTGGGCGAGGTTGTGATCCGAAATCTGTTCCAGGACCGCGCCGGGCGGGGACCCGGGTGTGTTCCATCTCGGGTGGGGCCCCTCCCAGGGCGACCATTGCAGCCAGTCCGCATCGGGTCGCCAGTACCGGGTATGACCACGGACGACGACAGCTCCGTCAACGGATCGCGAGATGCCCAGGACAGCCTCCGGCAGACCGTTCCCGGCCTCCAGACGCTCTACGAATTCCCCGGATCGGGTCAGGAGAACGACGGACTCGTCGCTGACGACGATAATCAACGGGCCGTCTTCGATGGCACCCTTGAGATCACCGTATTCACCCTCGACGGGTTTGCCGTCGAGGTAGATGAACTCGCCCGCTCCCGATACCCAGAAGTTCGCTGTCCGGTAACTGACCACCGGATTGGGTTTGATGCCGTACCAGCGCAGTAGCAGCCTGTTGTTGACGTACTGCCGTTCGAGGCCGAGTCCGGCAGTGTGTTGCAGAAAAACACCCGTGACGGCAAGAAGGACGATGAAGATGGCCGCCGAAAGGCCGATATAGCGGTGCCAGAGATAGAGTGAACGGAATCGCCGTCGCTGGGGGAAATCTCGCATGTCTGCCGGGAAAGTAGCCCTTAAACTAGTGTTCGAGGCCGGGTATCCATGCGACGAGCCTTATGGTCTTACGACGGCGAGGACAACGATTGCGATCAGGAATACGACCGGTACCTCGTTGAACCATCGGTACCACACGTGGGAGTGGTGGTTGCGGTCATTGCGGAAGTCTGTGAGCAGTTTGCCGCACCAGACGTGATAGCCGATCAGGAGCAGTACCAGGAACAATTTGGCGTGCATCCATCCGGACTGCATGTAGCCGGACCAGTTCATCGCGAGCATCCACAGGCCGAGAACGGCGGTGACGATCGCGCCGGGCGTCATGATCCCCCAGAACAGTTTCCGCTCCATGATTTTGAACCGGGCCATGCCTTCCGCGTCGTGGCCAGCCATGGTGTGGTAGACAAACAGCCTGGGCAGATAGAACAGACCCGCGAACCAGGTCACCATGAAGATGATGTGAAACGCCTTGATCCACAGCATCCGGGTTATCTCAGAAAATGACGCATGGCAATCGGGGGCAATGTTTCCCGACCATGGTAACTAGCGGGCGACAACGAAACGGTGAGTATGCCAGGGTCGGTTTCTGGCCCGACCAACACTGGGCTCCGGTCTTGTTCCCGTTTCATGACCTGTTGCATTTGTGTCTGTTGATGCATTGGCAAATCCGGCCACTAGCTACATTTTTGACTGCAGGTAGTTTTTCGCTCCGACCCGCTCGATCAGTTCCAGTTGGGTCTCCAGCCAGTCGATGTGTTCTTCCTCCGACGACAGGATGTCCTCGAACAGCTCGCGCGAGACGTAGTCCAACGCGGACTCGCAGTATGCGATGGCCTCGCGCAGCAGCGGCAAGGCATCCTTTTCCAGTTGCAGGTCACATTCAAGCATCTCGGACGGATTTTCGCCGATGCGGAGTTTGCCGAGTTCCTGCAGATTGGGGAGTCCCTCAAGAAACAGGATACGCTCGATCAGCGCATCGGCATGCTTCATTTCGTCGATGGATTCCTTGTATTCGTGCTCGTCGAGTTCGTGAAACCCCCAGTTACGGTACATGCGGGCGTGCAGGAAGTACTGGTTGATGGCCGTCAATTCGTTGGTCAGCGCCTTGTTCAGGTATTCGATGACCTTCTTCTCGCCTTTCACGGTTCGTTCTCCCTATTGGTTTGCCCAACGCCCGTCGGGTCATTGGCAGTCCCGGCGCGAGTGCGGAGTGCCTCGCGATGAGGTCCGAATTTCATCAATATTTGAAATTCTGTTCACGTTAGCAACCGGGCCGAATGGCGTCAATTTGTGACGTTGCGCGGAACGATACCGCCTCGCGGGAGGAGGCAGGTTGCCGGTCGCGCGCTTGAGCGGGCTTTTCCGACCTGAAACAGTGATCGGACGATGAGATCCGCCGCGGCGACCAGCCCTCGGACTGGTGCCTTCAGGCGGGAACCGGGGCGAATGCCGGCACCGATTCCGAACCGGTGCCGGCTTCCTTGAGCATGCCTCTGGCGCACATGCCACACACCCCGCAGCAGGTTGCGACCCCCAGTTTGCGACTGAGATCGCGCATGGAGGTGGCGCCATTGTCGATCTCGTGCCTGATCTGTTTGTCTGTCACGCCTTTGCAGATGCACACGTACATTTTATTCCCGGTTCCCGTCACCACCCGACGATAACAGTAGTGAGAATGAGAATGATTGTCAATTAAAGAATTGTGTCGGGGCGCTCAGTATCGATAGGAGGAATGCAGCGCTTCCCGGGTGACGATTCCCTGGACGCGGGACAGCGCCGGAATGTTTGCGTTATACAGGAATAGTGCCTCGGCTCCCGCAGTGGACAGGCGATCGAGCGCCTGGTCAACGGTCGCCGACATGTGAATGCCGGTCAGCGAGAGGCGCTTCGCCGGCACCTCCAGCAGGTCGAGTTCGGGGTCCGTTGAAATTTGCAGGGCGCGTTCGATGTCGAGCGCAGGGAGAGCCGACACGGGTTGCTTTTCGCGTGTCACGATGACCCACCTGGGATTGTTCTGCAGCAGCGCTGCGGCATCCTCGCGGGTGAGGACACTGCCCGTGGTGACAAACGATCTTTCCATTTCGCTGGCCACCCCGACGCGCCGCATCGCTTGTACGACGGGATCTTGGATATAGTCCAGGCCTCGGGCGCGCAGCAGAACGCGAAACACAGAGCGGTAGCCGAACATTCGACCGCTGATCAGACCGGCTACGACGATCGCCAGCATCCCCGGCATGATGATGTGCGGATTCTGCGTCAATTCAAACACCGCAATCAGGGCGGCGAGCGGGGCCTGAAGGGTCGCGCCCATCATGGCGCCCATGCCAAGGATGGCATAGTGCCCGCTGTCGGAGGACACGGTCGGAAAGATGCCATGACCCAGTATTCCCATGGCGCCACCCAGGACGGCACCGATCACGAGCGTAGGACCGATGATTCCGCCCGGTATTCCGAGTCCGATGGCGGCGGTTGTCGTTATGATCTTGGAAAATGCGATGCCTACCAGCAGTCCCACGCCGATCGACCCGGCCAGCGTCTGGGAAATTGTGTCGTAGCCGATACCCATAACCTGTGGGTAGAAGATTGCGACGATACCTGTCAACGCCCCCGCCATCACCACGCGCAGGGTAAACGGGACGCGCTGACTGCGTTCCGCCAGGGCCTTCGTCGATGCGATGAGCAGGGTGGATGCCAGCCCGACTGTGATACCGACGAGAATCGCAAACGGCATCTCCCACAACGAGGTCCATTGCAGTTCCGGCACCGCGAAGGCTGGGTCGATACCGAAGAAAGCCACCGAGACTACCGTCGCGCCGACTGCCGAAAGCACCACCGGGATGAAGCCCGACACGGTGTATTCCAGCATGATGACCTCCAGCGAGAAGATGACCCCTGCCAGCGGCGTGTTGAACGAGGCCCCGATTGCACCGGCGGTCCCGCAGCCAAGCAGCGTACGCACGACGTTGTTCGGCGCCCCGATACCCTGCGCCAGCAGGCTGCCACTTGCCGCACCCAGGTGGATGCCGGGACCCTCTCGCCCCACCGATTGTCCGCTGGTGATCGCAGTGACGGCGCCGATAAACTGGAGTAACAGGCTGCGAAGCGTCATTCGCCCCTGGTGGTACTCCAGTCTCTCAAGGACGTGAACCACGCCGAAGACACGCTGTTTCCCACCGATCAGCCTGAAGACCAGCGCGATAAGCAGTGCACCGGCCAGCGGCAGCAACAGGCGCATCTCAACCGACAATGCCTCGAAGTGCCCGATCTGACCGTCCGGGATAAGCAGGACCCGCAATCCATCGACCGCGTATCTGAATATCACGATCACAGATCCCGTCACGACGCCGGTGATCAATCCCAGTACGGCCAGCGAGAGGAGGGCATCCGGGTGCGAGATGTGTATGCGTGCGTGGTGGAGCTGATTCCTTATTTTCGTGATCGCTTTGCGCCAGGTTTTCATCGGGGTCCGTTGATTCGGTATAGGTGATACGGCTGGAGGAAACGGTTTCATCGGGCGCCTACCGCCACGAATTATGCCAGATCGTGTCGCACCGGCGTTCCCGCTCCCTTGTGTACACGGTATGATTGCCGGATAGCCCCGCTCGCATCGCGCTCGCGTTGACGCCGTTGCTCCGGGGTGGCAGTCAATGGCCGGGAACGAGGTCGGTCTGCCAGGCAAACGGAGCAGGTTCGCGGTCGAACGGAGACAGCAATGATGATCAAGGCGGGAATCGTCGGCGGTACCGGTTACACCGGGGTCGAGTTGATTCGTCTGCTGGTCGCGCACCCGGACGTGGCGGTCGTTGCGGTGACCTCGCGGGCCGAGTCGGGTCGTCGCCTGGACGAGGTTTTCCCCAACTTGCGTGGAGCCTGCGACCTGGTTTTTCAGGAGCCGGATACGCAACTTCTGGCCGAATGTGATGTCGTCTTTTTCGCAACCCCCAATGGTACGGCAATGCACCTCGCGCCGGTGCTGGCGGATGCCGGTACGCGCATCATCGACCTTGCCGCGGACTTTCGGCTCAGGGACCCCGGGGAATGGGAGCGGTGGTACGGTGAGCCGCACGCCTGCCCGGATATGTTGGGGGACGCGGTATATGGCCTCCCGGAGATGAACCGCGATGTCGTACGTGGCGCGAACCTCGTGGCGAATCCGGGTTGCTATCCGACGGCCGTGACCCTGGGTCTGCTCCCCCTGGTGGAAGCGGGGGTCGTGGATATGGGTAGTCTGATCGCCGACGCCAAGTCCGGTGTCAGCGGGGCGGGACGGAAGGCAGCCGTCGGTACCCTGCTTGGGGAGGCGGGTGACAGCTTCAAGGCCTATGCGGTACCCGGTCACCGCCATTTGCCCGAGATTCGGCAGAATCTGTCACAGATCGCAAAGGGTCCGGCGGCATTGACGTTCGTGCCTCACCTCGTACCCATGATCCGGGGTATTCACGCGACGCTGTACGCACGGGCAACGGTCAGGGGACCGGTGCTTCAGGATCTGTACGAAAAGCGCTATTCGGACGAGCCCTTTGTCGACGTGTTGCCCCAGGGGGCGCACCCCGAGACCCGAAGCGTGCGCGGGGCGAATATTTGCCGAATCGCCGTTCATCAGCCGCAGGATGGCGATACGATCGTCGTACTGTCGGTGATCGACAATCTGGTGAAGGGCGCGGCGGGACAGGCGGTGCAGAATATGAATCTGATGTTCGGGTATGCGGAGCACACCGGCCTTGAGAACATCGGTCTGATGCCCTGAAGCAATTGGTTTGGCCTGTGGCCGAGGGTCGCGTGAGCGCGCTTCGGACGCCCAGTCAACAGGCTGTTGAAGAACGCTCTTGTGACACCATTCGACGTTACAAATAGGGCCCAAGATACTGAAAGACAACACCCGATGGAGCCGATCGCTGAACCAATCAACGCACCGGGAGATTTTTTCCACGTGAGCAAATTGAGGATTACGGGGCACGTGGACCTCGTGCTGGCGCTCGTGATGGCCGTGGCCGTCATCGGTGGCTCGATCGGTTTTTGGATGGGACTGTCCCGCGGCGAGACGCTCTCGGTGTCACAGGCAGGAGAACTGGCCGATCTTCGCATCAAGACCCGCGAATTGACCAACCTCCGTTCGGAACTGTTTGGCAAGATCGTCATGCTGGAGCGGGCGATGGAGGTTGACGGGAGGACCATGGAAGACCTGCGTACCATGGTGGAGGAAAGCGAGGCCCGCATTCTTCAGTGCAACAAGGACGTGGCGTTCTACAAGCACGTCGTGTCCCCGGGTAAGGTCCAGGATGGTCTCGGCGTGATGGACTTCGAGTTGCTGCCCACGGGAAAGGACAGACAGTTCCATTACAAGGTGATCCTGATGCAGAATCGCAAGGGTCGCAAGCTGTCGAAAGGAAACCTGAAAATCAGCGTCAGCGGAGAAGCGCGGGGTGTCCCCAAGACCCTGTCACAGAAAGAACTGGGAGAAAAGAACCTTCCGGGGTTCGCTTTCAAGTATTTTCAGGTTGTAGAGGGAGTTATCCTTCTGCCCGAGGATTTCGAGCCCAGGGTGCTGACCATCAGGGTCGTTCCCAAGACGAAAGGTCTGAAAAAGTTTGAGAACACCTATCCGTGGGTTGTTTCCTGACGCTGCCGTAGAGACTCTCCTTGTTCCGAAAGCGTATTCTTGACTAAATTAGTCAATTAAATTAGCCTTTTCTTAATATTTCGCATTCTGGAGAGACACCGCAATGTCAGAAACAGCTACTGCGGCGGCAGCGCCATTGATTTTTACGGACGCGGCGGCAGCCAAGGTCAAGGAATTGATCGACGAGGAAAAGAACGATCAGCTCAAACTGAGGGTGTTCGTCAGTGGAGGCGGGTGCTCGGGGTTTCAGTACGGATTCACGTTCGACGAGGCAACACAGGACGGGGATACCGAAGTTCAGAACGGCGGCGTGACGCTTTTGATTGACCCCATGAGCTTTCAGTATCTCGTTGGCGCCGAAATCGACTATACCGACGGTCTTGAAGGCGCGCAGTTCGTTATCCGGAATCCCAATGCCACGACGACCTGTGGTTGCGGGTCATCGTTCTCTGCGTAGGCGGCGCGGTGACTGATTCCCCGGGATCCAGGCATCTGTTCATGGCAAGCTCCCGGTGACTCAGGCGCGGTAGATTCCGCCAAGCACCACCGGGTGCCGGGCGCCGGTTACCGACGTGACGTTGCCAGGCTTTCCGGCCAGGGTGCGCATCGCGAGCCACGCAAACGCCATGGCCTCGACCCAGTCCGGGTCCGTGCCCAATTCACCGGTCGTCGACACGCGGCATCCCGAACAGCGCATGCGGATTCGCTCCATCAGGCAGGTATTATGTGCCCCCCCCCCGCATACGAACAACTCCGTCGGTGTCGGCACCAGATCTCCAATTGCGCGTTCTACCGTGACGACAGTGAGATCCAGCAAAGTGGCTTGCACGTCCTCCGGCGGAAGCTCCCGCCACCCGTCGACCAGGGCGTTACCGATCCATTTCTCACTGAAATATTCCCGGCCGGTACTCTTGGGCGGAACCTGCAAGAAATAGGCATCGCCCAGCATATGGTCGAGCAGCCGGGGATTCATCGTTCCTGAACGCGCCCAGTCCCCCGCCGCGTCGTAGGCGCCTTTCCCGTGCCTGGCGCTCCATGAATCCATCAGTCCATTTCCGGGGCCCGTGTCAAACCCGACTACCGGCTGTCCCGGTTTCCCGGGAAGGAACGTAATATTTGCGATCCCCCCGATGTTGAGCACAACGCGGCTTACCTCGGGAGAGTGGAAGACGTGGCGATGATAGGCAGGAACCAGGGGAGCGCCCTGACCTCCTGCCGCCATGTCCCGCCGCCTGAAATCAGCAACGGTTGTTATTCCGGTGATCTCAGCGATCGTATTGGGGTCCGCTAGCTGCATCGAAAGGCGTCGGGGACCTTCTGGATGGTGATATACGGTCTGGCCATGGCTGCCGATCGCCACGATGCTCGAATGGGATTTCGCCGATGCCCGCACCAGTTCGTTCGCCGCATCAGCGAACAGTCTGCCGAGTTCAATGTCGAGTTCGCCGATCTCGTTGATGGGATGTGGCGAATGCGCCAGGTTACGTGTTCGCGAGATGATATTTGCGGGTAGGGGATGAGCGTGGGTCGCCACGAGACGGGGGTTGTCGCCGCCAAAGTCGACCAGCGCGGCGTCGATGGCGTCCATACTCGTGCCGGACATCAGACCGATGTGAAACATTGCTGTGGTGGGACTCAGATTGTGACGTTGCAAAAAGCTCGACCGCGAGACTGGAACGCCTGGCTTGGCGCCACTCGAGATGACAGTCTCACCCCGATCGAACTGGCGTGAGGGGATTATCCACGAAGCCGCTTGTCGATTCAGGCCCTATTGCGTTGTCCGCGCCAGCGCCACTGTCGCCCGATGCTGTTCGTCCAGAGTCCGGCTGAGCCCCGCCGTGACTTGCATGAAATCGTCCCTGTCTGTCGCGGGTAGCGCCTGGGCTTTTGGAAATTTCACCGTAAGGGGGTTCCTGTGATTACCGTTCACCCTGAATTCGTAATGCAGGTGGGGACCGGTTGCCAGACCGGATTTTCCTATATAGCCGATTGTCTGTCCCTGTCTGACACGGTTTCCTTTCTTTAACCCACGGGCATGGCGGGACATATGCGCATACAGTGTCGTGTAGCTCGAACCGTGTCTCAGAACGACTGTCCTGCCGTAACCTCCCTTTTTCCCGACGTGGATTACCCTTCCATCGCCCGTCGCCTTGATC
>JAYENI010000281.1:0-2500 GCA_034722015.1 Pseudomonadota bacterium | reverse complement strand
GGGATGTCCGAATGGGGAAACCCACCCATCACAAGATGGGTATCTGCACCTGAATACATAGGGTGTAGAAGCGAACCCGGGGAACTGAAACATCTAAGTACCCGGAGGAAAAGAAATCAACCGAGATTCCCTCAGTAGCGGCGAGCGAACGGGGATTAGCCCTTAAGCCTGTAAAGTTCTAGTGGAGCGGTCTGGAAAGTCCGGCCATAGAAGGTGATAGCCCTGTACACGAAAGGGCTTTGCAGGTGAAATCGAGTAGGACGGGACACGTGGAATCTTGTCTGAACATGGGGGGACCATCCTCCAAGGCTAAATACTACCTACCGACCGATAGTGAACTAGTACCGTGAGGGAAAGGCGAAAAGAACCCCGGAGAGGGGAGTGAAATAGAACCTGAAACCGTGTGCGTACAAGCAGTCAGAGCCGGATTTCGGTCCGGTGATGGCGTACCTTTTGTATAATGGGTCAGCGACTTACTTTTAGTGGCAAGCTTAACCATATAGGGGAAGCGTAGGGAAACCGAGTCTTAACTGGGCGTTCAGTCGCTAGGAGTAGACCCGAAACCGGGCGATCTATCCATGGCCAGGGTGAAGGCAGGGTAACACCTACTGGAGGCCCGAACCCACTTATGTTGAAAAATGAGGGGATGAGCTGTGGATAGGAGTGAAAGGCTAATCAAGCCCGGAGATAGCTGGTTCTCCTCGAAAGCTATTTAGGTAGCGCCTCGTGTCTCACTCTCGGGGGTAGAGCACTGTTATGGCTAGGGGGCCATCCCGGCTTACCAAACCATTGCAAACTCCGAATACCGAGAAGTGCAATCACGGGAGACACACGGCGGGTGCTAACGTCCGTCGTGGAAAGGGAAACAACCCAGACCGCCAGCTAAGGTCCCAAAATCATGGCTCAGTGGGAAACGATGTGGGAAGGCACAGACAGCCAGGAGGTTGGCTTAGAAGCAGCCATCCTTTAAAGAAAGCGTAATAGCTCACTGGTCGAGTCGGCCTGCGCGGAAGATTTAACGGGGCTTAAGCCATGTACCGAAGCTGCGGATGCATATCGGCCCTCGGGTCTTTGTGCATGGTAGAGGAGCGTTCCGTACGCCTGTGAAGGTGGATCGAAAGGTCTGCTGGAGGTATCGGAAGTGCGAATGCTGACATGAGTAACGATAATGCGGGTGAAAAGCCCGCACGCCGAAAGCCCAAGGTTTCCTGCGCAACGTTAATCGGCGCAGGGTTAGTCGGCCCCTAAGACGAGGCGGAAACGCGTAGTCGATGGAAAACAGGCTAATATTCCTGTACCTCTTGGTACTGCGATGGGGAGACGGAGAAGGCTAGGTCATCCGGGCGTTGGTTGTCCCGGTTTAAACGTGTAGGAAGTGTCTCCAGGCAAATCCGGAGATGCAATTCCGAGGCGTGATGACGAGTTCCTTTGGGAACGAAGTGACCGATGCCAGGCTTCCAGGAAAATCCTCTAAGCTTCAGGTATCAAGAGACCGTACTCCAAACGGACACACGTGGGCAGGGTGAGAATCCCAAGGCGCTTGAGAGAACTCGGGTGAAGGAACTAGGCAAAATAGTACCGTAACTTCGGGAGAAGGTACGCCCTCAATGGTGATGAGATTTACTTTCTGAGCTGTTGGGGGCCGCAGTGACCAGGTGGCTGCGACTGTTTACTAAAAACATAGCACTCTGCAAACTCGTAAGAGGACGTATAGGGTGTGACGCCTGCCCGGTGCCGGAAGGTTAATTGATGGGGTTAGCCCTTGGGCGAAGCTCTTGATCGAAGCCCCGGTAAACGGCGGCCGTAACTATAACGGTCCTAAGGTAGCGAAATTCCTTGTCGGGTAAGTTCCGACCTGCACGAATGGCGTAACGATGGCCACACTGTCTCCACCCGAGACTCAGTGAAATTGAAATCGCTGTGAAGATGCAGCGTACCCGCGGCTAGACGGAAAGACCCCGTGAACCTTTACTACAGCTTTGCACTGAACTTTGAGCCTGCTTGTGTAGGATAGGTGGGAGGCACTGAAACCGGGACGCCAGTTCCGGTGGAGCCAACCTTGAAATACCACCCTGGCATGTTTGGAGTTCTAACCCAGGCCCGTGATCCGGGTCGGGGACAGTGTATGGTGGGTAGTTTGACTGGGGCGGTCTCCTCCCAAAGAGTAACGGAGGAGCGCGAAGGTACCCTAAGCGCGGTCGGAAATCGCGCGTTTAGTGCAAAGGCATAAGGGTGCTTGACTGCGAGACAGACATGTCGAGCAGGTGCGAAAGCAGGTCTTAGTGATCCGGTGGCTCTGTATGGAAGGGCCATCGCTCAACGGATAAAAGGTACTCCGGGGATAACAGGCTGATACTGCCCAAGAGTCCATATCGACGGCAGTGTTTGGCACCTCGATGTCGGCTCATCACATCCTGGGGCTGAAGCAGGTCCCAAGGGTATGGCTGTTCGCCATTTAAAGTGGTACGCGAGCTGGGTTTAGAACGTCGTGAGACAGTTC
>JAYENI010000280.1:0-19992 GCA_034722015.1 Pseudomonadota bacterium | reverse complement strand
CACCACTGAACTCGAACCCGGCATCCCAGTCCGGCGGCGGCCGGAAATCCTGCCCGGCCTTCCAGTTCGCGCCGAGCTGATCGTAGGCCGCCCGCTTCTCGGGGTCTTTCAGGACCTCGTAGGCCTCACCCAGTTCCTTGAACCGCGCCTCGGCGTCGGCCTCCTTGCTCACGTCCGGGTGAAACTTCCTGGCGAGCTTGCGGTAGGCCCGCTTGATCTCGTCCTGCGTCGCGTCCCGCGCGACCCCCATGATTTCGTAGTAGTCCTTGTATTCCATCAATCGCTATCGCAAATCGTGAAGAAGAGCTCGCCCGCTTCCAACCCGGCGAGGTTGGTACTACACGGAGAGACACGCCCGGCAAGATCTGGATTCCCCATCCCTTGCTGACTTTCGTTACTGGACGGATAAGGCCTGGATCGATACCGGCAGGAACGACATGACCCGTTCGACCGTCCAGAACGCTGCTATGCTGCCAATGCCATAAGGTACCAGACGCCACGCGCCCTGTGGCGCATGAAAGGGCAAGCGTCGCAAGACAGCCATCAGACCCAGCACAGCAGCAATGAAAATCAACTGTCCCGTTTCCACACCCACGTTGAACATGAGCAATGCCAGCGGCACTTCGTGTTGCGGTACGCCGATCTCGGACAGCGCACCGGCAAACCCCAGGCCGTGGAACAGGCCGAAGGTAAACGCGATCCCCCATGGGTACCGTTCCGTCAGGCTGATCTGGCCATTGTATTTATGAACGATTTCCGAGGCCAGAAACACGATGCTGAGCGCGATGACGGCCTCGGTGGGCGCCGCGGGCACGTGAACAACACCCAGTGTCGCCAGTGCGAGCGTGATGCTGTGCGCGACGGTAAACGCGGTAACGGCTTTCAGTAATTGACCAACGCCGGTCACAATCAGCAGCAACGCCAGCACGAACAACAGGTGATCAACCCCTTCCAGGATATGAACCGTGCCCATACGCCAGTAGTCACCGGCGATATCGAGTTTGGAGGCCTCCAGAGGAATGGTGAACCCCGGTGAAGCCGGTCGCAGGATCGCCGAATGCCGGGTGCCATCCTGCAGCTGAACCAGCAATAGCACATCGGTCTGCAGGGCCGACAGGCCATTGATGGCGATGGTCTGACCGGTCAACGACTCCAGGGTGTTTCTATAGGTCGAATATTCGATCAGTGCACCCGCAGCATCTTGAACGGTAGGTGCACCTACTCGTTCCAGGCTCTCGGGTAACTGTGGCGTAATCGCCAATACCCTGTCGCCACGTGTGGGCACCTTCCAGGTGACGGCAAACAGACCGGTATTCCGTTCCCTGATATCCAGCAGCGCCGGACGAATCTCGTCGGCACCGGCCGGTATTGCCGGGTACAGCCCCGTCAGCAGGATGGCGATGATTGCCAGCGACAGCGGATTGACAAACTTCCTCAAGGTGTTTTTTCCTGCGAGGCCGCCAGCGTCTCATCTTCATCAGGTTCTTCGATGACGACGGTGTACCGGTCACGCAGATTGGCATAGAACTGCTTATTGAGTTCCTCGCCCTTGTCAGTCTTCCAGTTCTGCGCCACGCGCTCGTGTATCTCGGCCAAAACCGGCGACCGTGCTTCGCTGACACTGTGTACGTACACTAGGTGTACACCATAACCGGACAGTACAGGCCCGTGCCATTCCCCCGGCGAAAGTCCGGACACCGATACGGCGAAGCCGCTGCCAAACAACTTGCGGATGTCTTCCTGAGATTTTTCCGGGTAATAATTCTCCAACATGAAGCCGTCGCCCAGCGTACTGGCCTGCTCGTCATCGACAGAGCGGGTCGTCAGTTTCGTCTTGATGGCCCTGGCGTCATCCAGCGTCGCATCGCCGCGCTTGTCCGGATCGAAATAGACCTGGGTGAAGGTGTAGTGCTCCGGTTGTGTGTAACGTTGCAGGTGTTCGTTGAAATACGCCTGCAGCGCTTCATCGGTGGGTGGCGCCAGTGCCACCAGGTCCCTGGCAAGGAACTCCAGTTTTTGTGCCAGCCGACGCCGAATCACGGCATCCTCCTTGTCCAGCCCCATGGCCAGGGCCTCGCGATACAACACGGTCTCCCGGATGTACTGCTGGACCAGGCCGTCGAGTTCCCCGTCCGTCGGCGGCCGGTTCCAGCGTTTTCGCCAGGCGGTCTGCATCCACTCGATCTCCCCTGCGCTGACGACCAGTGTTCCCGCCGTGTCTTCTTCCACCGGTTCGGCGAGCAGGCCGTACGCCAGGTAAATTGCCGCACCGATGAACAGGAAATGCACCAGCGGCTCGCGTAACAATTTCACTTCTGATCATTCCTCGTTAATCGTGCGCCCGGTTCAGCCCGTGCGGACCCGATCCGGGCACAACCAGTCATCAAGGCAGGTACGGCTGCAGGCCAGGGTAGAACGGTGGTTTCTTCACCAGTTCCGCATCCGGCGTGTACCAGATCGGCGAGGACCAGGCACGCTCCTGGATGGTCGGAGCCACATCCGCGGGCGGCTCGATACCCAGCGCCCTGGCGTCGAAGGTGGTCCAGCGCGGGGTCGGGATTTCGATGACGCGTGCGTAATAGACGGCATGTTGTACGGGATCGAAATCCGGGTCTGTCCACACCGCGCTCAACTGCGTGTCGCCGATATCGTTGGTGTAGGTCGCCTTCCTGATGTCGACCGTGTTGCCCACGGGCGGCAGCGAGCCTGTCTTTTCATCCGGCTTGCGCTTGTCCGACCAGGCCACGTCATGGACTTTCTCGAACGCATAGCCCCGGTCGAACCAGCCCTTGACGATCTGAATCCTGTCCAGATTGCCGCTTTCAGGGTCCTTCAACGCCCAGACCGCGAAGGTAGGCGCCTTGGCTCCGCCCGGTTTTTTCAGCAGGTCACCGCCCATGGGTACACCCGTCTTGTAAGCCGTCTCGACGAAGTTCTTTCCCCTGGTCAGATTGTCCGGGTAATCCCAGCCGCCGAAGAACCGCAGGCGGATGAAGGTGCCGGAAGTGCCGTAGGTCTCCTTCGCCTTGATGCCGTCGAAGATCGCTTCGCGCGTGTTCTCCGGCGCCCAGACCGCGGTCGTGGCGGGGGTCGAGAAGAAGCGCGCAGGTTCGCCCGCCACCGACCCGGTGGAGCCGAGACGGACCTGCGGCGTCTTGTCGGTATTGCCGTGGACACCGAAGTAGTTGAATTCCTCGTTGGCCTGCGCAGCGTTGTGCGAGTCCCCGCCTGCCACGATGCCGAACCTGTAGGGATTGGCGCCCAGCATCTCCTGTAAGCCGATACCGGTGATCAGGCCCTGGCGCACGTAGCTGCCATCGATCTTGCCGACGACACCACCCGATCCCAGCAGGTCGTGATAGTAGGTCTCGAAATCCGCGAAATCATCCGTCGGCGACAGTGCCAGTATCGTCTCCGAGGTACCCTTGGTCTGCGCCATCTCGACCGCGACTGTGTTCGCCGCGCTGCGTTCGGCCCATTCCCGGGTGATCTGCGTGCCGTAGGACGTGCGCGGCGGAAACATCAGGCCATTCGAGACATTGCTGTTGTGCGGGATCGAGAAATTCTCGTGCCCCATGACGCGCTGGATCTCCTGATAGGTCCAGAGGTCTTCGCGCTTGACCGAGTCGAAGGAGGAAAATTGCGTGTCCGGTCCCTTGTCGTCGCGAAAGAACACGTTGTGGTGCAGGTTCTGGTAGTTGGGAATCGAGGTCCATTCGAACGCGATCAACGTGGTGAACCTGCCCGGCTCGTTGTGCTTGTTGGTGACCTTCTTCTGCTCCTCCCAGATCGACAGCATAACCCTGGGGTCGGCCATATAGGAAATCGGTACATTGTCCGCGGCCGAGGTGATGATCTTCTGAAAGGCCTCCTCGCCTTTTTTCGGATCGCCGCTCGCGATGTTCCTCCCTATATCAGTGTCCCTGAGCGGATTGTCCTTCTCCAGGAGCAGCGGCATGACGCCCATGTACTCGGCATGGTCGGTGACCGCGCACCAGTCATAGGGCGTCTTCTTCTGCACCATCTTTCCGGTCGTGACCATCTTGATCGCCTCGCCCTTGCAGAAGCGGTAAGCGTCGTCCGGCGTGTTGCGCGTGCCGAAGGCGAATGCGTCGGGTGAGTTCACCGTATGCACGTGCTGCTCGCCGAAATAGACGTTCTTCAGCGGGTTCGGCCCGCCGGAACCACCGCCGGGCTCGCCGGGGGAATCGGCGCCAGCCGGTACAGCGACCGCGAACAGTGCAGAACACAGCAGCGGGATACTCAACAGTGGGGTTGTCGTTTTCACGGTTCTCGTCCTCATGGTCCTGGTCCCCGAAACACCGCCCGGGTATCAGGAGAAATCCGATTTACTTCCCGGCCGTCTTCGACGCCGCTGGCGTGTACCAGATCGGCGACGACCAGGCCCGCTCCTGAATGGTTGCCGGGACCCCGCTGGGCGGTTCGACGCCCAGTTTTACCGCATCGTAGGTACTCCAGCGCGGTGTCGGGATCTCCAGTACGCGCACGTAGTAGACCGCCTTCGTGCCCGGGTCGAAGTCCGGATCGGTCCACACGGCGCTCAACTGGCTGTCGCCGATGTCGTTGGTGTATTTCGCGGTGCGGATATCGACCGTATTGCCGACCGGCGGCAGCTTGCCGGTCCCGGGGTCGGGCCTGCGGTCATCCGACCACGCGACATCATAGATCTTCTCCTGCGGATAGCCGTTGACGGGATGCGACCAGCCCTTGACGATCTGGAGGCGATCGAGGTTTCCGCTGTTGGGATCCTTGAGCGCCCGGACCGCGAAGGTCGGCGCCCAGGAGGTCTTCTTCGGCAGGTCGCCGCCCATCGGTACACCACCCGAGTAGGCCTTTCTGACGAAGTCCCGGTCATCGACCAGGTCGTTCGGATACTCCCATCCGCCGAAGAAGCGCAGACGGATCAGCGTCCCGGACGTGCCGTAGGTCTCCTTGCGCTTGATGGCGTCAAAGATCGCCTCGCGGGTGTTTTCCTCGGCCCAGACGGCGGTCGAGCCGGCGCTGGAGACCGTGAAGCCATTCTCGCCCGACGCGTTCGGTGTGGGGTCGAGCCGTTTCTTCGGCGTATCGTCCTGGTTACCGTGGGCCCCCTTCCAGTCCCATTCCTCGTTGCCCTGGTAACCGGAGTGAACGTCCGCCCCTCCCACGACGCCCATCTTGTAGGGATTGTGGCCGAGTTCGCTCTCCAGTTTCATGCCATCCACCAGACCCTGCCGATAGAAGCCGTATTTGACCTGGCTGGGCACCCCGAGATTGATCAGGCCCGGGAAAGGTTCAAAGGTGGCGAACTCGTCGTTGGGCGAGAGCAAGGGGTGCGCCTCGGAGTTACCCTTGGTTTGGTGGATCTCGAAGGCCGGTTCGTTCGCCTGCTGGCGACGGGCGTAGCGCGCATCCATCGGACCGTCGAGGAATTGGTTCGGCGCGAACATCCAGCCGTTAGAGACATTGCTGTTGTGCGGGATCGCGAAGGCATCGATGCCCTGGTTGCGCTGGATCTCGAGATAGGTCCACAGGTCCTCGGGGTGGATGGAATCGAACGAGGAAAACGGCACCGCCGCGGGCTTGTCCCTGAAGAACACGTTGCGATGCATGTTCTGGCCGTCGGGGATCGAGGTCCACTCGTAGGCGTATAGCGTCGTGAACCTGCCCGGCTGATTGAACCTGTCCGCCGTCTCGATGAACTCCTGCCATCTGCTGACGCGCAGTTCCGGCGTCACGTACTCGGACAACGGCGTGTTCGTAACCAGACTCCCGATCAGCGTAGTGACCGCATCTTTACCCGCCTCCGGGTTTTCCAGGCCCGCGACGACCTGTTTGGCGAAGTCCGATTTCGACAGCTCGCTGTCGGGGTTTTTGAAGTCCTTGAGGACACCGTAGTATTCGGAGTGGTCGGTGATGGCGACGAAATCGTAGGGTGTGGTGCGCTTGATCTTCTCGCCCGTGGTGGACAGCGTGACCTCCTCGCCCATGGCGAAGCGGTAGGCCTGCTCCCAGCTTTGATTGACGCCGACGGTAAATGCATCGAAGGAATTTCGGGTGTGCATGTGCTGCTCGCCGAAATAGACATTCTTCAGCGGGTTCTTCTTGCCGGAATCGCGACCGGGTTCGCCGGTGGAACCCGCATCCGTCGCGGTGGCGTTTGCGCCGAACACCGACAGTACCGTCACGATCGCCCATGCCCCGATCGAATTCGACTTCGTCATTTCATATTCCCTCGCGTTCACGGTAAAAGTATCTTTCATGGTTTCGGTGTGACATCGGGCCGGTTACGCTCAATGAATGCCTGAAACTGCGGCGACTCGCGCAACAGCTCCCTGGCCGCCGCGATGAGGCGATCGACCTGTTCATCGCTGATGTGGAAGTTCGTGCCGATATTGTTGAGATAGGTGCGTTCCGTGTCGTCGTTGATCGCATCGAAGCTCACTTCGACGAAGTCTAGGGTCACCGGTCGCTCCGGCGTCGACATCTGTTCCGTCCAGCGCCCGTAGGAGGATCGCACGAGTTCCAGCGTGTCGACGCTGTAGCGGGCGATCTCGTCCGAACTCACGCTCCCGACCACCTCGGCCAGTGTCGGGGCGGCCTGCTCCAGCGGCCATTCCGGCCGCGGGCTCACGTTGGCGTTCACCGAGATGATCAGGATCTGTCGCACGCCGGGATGACCGAGGTCGCCGAAGGCGACGCGAGGATTGCCTATGAGGGTCACCGCGTCGTAGAACGCACGCAGACCGAGATTGTCGGAGATGCCGCCATCGACCAGGTGCAGCCAGGGTCGTTTCTTGCGATCGAGGTATTCCTCCAGGGAGCGCGCCTCCAGTTTGCGCGTCGTGGACCCGGCGTCATTCAGCGCTGCCCCCAACCAGGCGGGCGGCTCGTAACCGCAACTCCCGGCATAGCTCTTCAGGGTGATCGGGGAGAAGACCACCGGCACCGCGGACGAGGCGGCCACACCCCGTGACAGCGGGTATTGCGCGAGATCGGCGCAGATCGGATCGAATCCCGCGGGGGTGAAAGAGAAGCGGTTGCCGGTGGCGAGATCGGTGGAATTGATGATGACGAACGGGCCGTCTGCGCGCCGGAGGTCCGAGAAGGCGGCGCCGTCGAAGATGTGATCGCTGTAGTACCGGGCCGCGATGTCGGCGCGCCCGTAGGTCGAACTCAGGAGCCGAAACCAGTTGACCGGCCTGACCACCTGCAGAAGCAGCGCGCCTTCCACGTCTTTTCTGAGGAAGCGCTCCTCGAATTCGCCGAAGATGCGCTCGCCGCGCAGCCCGAAGTAGGCCGAGGTGAAGCTGCCCCCCGAGACCGAGGAGATGATGTCGACCTCGTCCAGCACCGATCTTGTGCCGGCACCGGTGCTGATCGTGCTGCCTTCGAGTTCCTGCAACACACCGTACGCAAACGACGCGGCGCGGGTCCCTCCTCCCGAGAAGGCCACCAGGACGAGCATCTCGGAGGAGCGGTCACCGGCGACCTGTTCACTCATTTCCCGGGCGATTTCCGGTGACCATTCCTTCAGCGGTTCATCCACGGCGGTGAGGTTCGCGCAGGCGGAGGTCAGCAGAAAGAGGCACGCGAGGCAGGCGCGCGACACCCGGTTCAGGGTTCGCCGAACAGTGACATGTCCGGTTCGAACGAGCGCTCGCGCGGCCGCTTCAGCGTTCATGGCCCCGTTCCCCCACTCCGGTACAGATCATCATCAACCGCCGCCGTGACACGCCGCGCCAGGTAATCGAAGAACGGATTGTGGCGCAGGCGCATGAGCTGGCCTACCGGCGCGGTCAGTAGATGGGTTTCTCCGCGGGGCGCCAGCGCGCCGAGCGGGAGCCCGTGGTAACTGCCTTCCGGCTTGCCGGCCGCACCGTAGACCGGATCGTCGGGCGGGAACGGGATCGCCACGTGCGCAAGAGAGTACACACCGCCCGGCCACGAGAGAGACAGCGGCGTGGATTCGATCGTCTTTGCGCGGGGCGCCCGGGTCCGCTGGACCATGCGTTCGGAACCCTCTTCCCGGTTGGTGACGACCGTCAGCCGGTAGGGCAGATCCTCACGGGTCTCCAGGCGCTGCAGCGGGGCCTCTTTTCCCGCGGGGATGAAGGACAGGAACTGATCGAGGCGATTCACGTCGAACACGACCAGTTCGCTGCCCTCGTTTTCCAGTTGCCCGTAGAGGTCCTGGATGGTCGCCGAGGTCTCTACCGTGGCGTCGATCCAGGAGAGAAAGGTGAGCACCGGCGGGAAGTCGGCGAACAGCCCCGCCCTGCGCGCCTCGTCCACCCCGCGCCGGATCGCGTCCGTGACCTCCCAGGCCTCCTGCCCGGCGTTCTTCGGGAAGGAATTGTACTTGTAGGGGTCGTACTCGGGTTCGATCGACAACCACTTGAACTGCGCGAAATACGGGATGAATCCCAGGACCTTGTACGAGTCCGCGATCGCCGCGAGCGGCTCGATGCCGATCTCCGGAGAGAAGAGCAGCAACCGCTCCGGGGGTGGAAGGTCCGGGTCGGACAGGGCGTCGAGGGCGTACTTGACCGCCAGGCCGCCCCCGTTGGAGTACCCGGCGATCACGAACGGCCGCTCCGGACCGATGCGCTCACGGACATGTCGCGCACCGATCCGGCTCGCCGCGACCCAGTCCTCCCAGTGCACCTCCGTCAGGGCGCCCGGGATGGTCCCGTGGGCGGGCAGGCGAAGTCCCAGGACGTAGAACCCGCGTTGGTGCAGGATCTCGCCGATCCGGCGCATGCTGTAGGGTGAGTCGGTGAGGCCGTGCAGCAGCAGGGCGCCGCCCCGAATGTTCTCCGGAACGAGTTCGAAGGTCCGGTTCCAGTTGCGCCCCGCGCGAGCGGGATCCTGCGGCCCGCCGGCGCGGTAACGGTTGAAGGTCGTTGCCCCCGACGACTCAACGCGGTCGTAGACCTGTTCCTCGAGTTCACGGAACTGCCGCGCTTCCCGATCGAGGTATTCGCTCAGGGTGCTGTGCGGCGTCGCGTCGGCGGCCGTGAACTCGGACGACAACGATGCCGTGTGCCAGACCTCGAGCGGCGGCATGTTGCGTGAATCGAAGGCCCAGACGAGCAGCAGGGCGAAACCGAACAGTCCCGCCCAGAGAAGGAATTTCGCACCCCACAGGATGACACGCGTCATGACGTACCGGGGAAAATTTTCAAGGCCGGGAGTCGCCAGACACGATAGCCGGGGTATCCGCCCCCACCGGGCTTTTCTGTAGCATAGCGTACATCCTCATACCCTTCCGTCAATTCGACGAGTAGCCTGAATCCCCCGGGATTCAGGATCAGACAGGTTGATTCCCCCCGAAACTAAGGCGATTGCCGGAAAATGGCATACCAGATCGCGCCGGATTTTCGTTCGTCATCAAGGCGCGACAACAGGCGCATAGTCGAACGATGGAACCGTTGTCGCAACGCAGAGGTCGGATGAAAAGACAAGCAGGACGGTATGGCATTTGACAGAAATCGCCTAAGCCGAGATTGGGGGTAGAAGTCCTCGTTTCGGGGCAACACCCGGCTCAAGTCAGAAAGACCCGCCGTGAATACATCCGTGTAGGCTCGACCGCGGCATCCGTGCCGCAGACGGTCTTGCTGACTTGAGCCGGGTGTCGCCGTACCAACAGGATCAGGATGTGGCTGGGTTTCGGGGATAGTCAGAAAAACATTGCGGGGCCTTCGCTTTCCGCTACCGGCCCCGCAACGCATCTTCCCTGACGAGACTATTTGGCCGCGTCACCCTGACAGGCCGGAAGGCGGCGCCATGGACACCCGCCGACACGCTCGCGGCATCCGTGAATGCCGCGACTCAGGTCGGGTTCCCGAGGGAACCGGCGGGTGGACTGGGCGAGACGGAACCCGAGGTTGTTGTTCCGGTTCGTCGGCTCCCTGTTGTTGCGGTTCGCCGAGCGAACGTTCCCCGGTTTGTTGTTCCACGAGCCGCCGCGAAGCGAACGGCCCTCCCCGGCGCTACCCTCGGGAAAACACCGTACCCCCGAAGATCGCCTCCCGCAATCCCAGGGTCTCTCCGTGTCGGGCGTGCCCGATCCAGCTCTGCACACGCGGGTTGAAATCGTCCCAGTCGAGCTCGCCACTACGATAGGCCCTTGCCCATCCGCGAAACCGGCGCGCGAAGCGATGTCCGTTGTCGCTGCGCGGCCTCCTGTGGGTGGGAAAGACGTGGTAGCCGAAGAGGTCGATACCGCGCGCCACGTGTGAAACGTGCGCCTTTCTCGGATGCAGGCGCAGCCGGTCGCGCTCGAGGTGTTCCCGGATCGCCGCCTTCACCTCGTGGAGCCAGTGCTTGTCCTTTCCGAGCACGACCAGGTCATCCACGTAGCGCAGGTAGGCCCGGGCGTGCAGCGCCTGTTTGACGAAATGGTCCATTTCGTTCAGGAACAGGTTGGCGAAGAACTGGCTGGTGAGATTGCCGATCGGGATGCCCGTCGGTCGCTCGAAAGGCGTGAACAGGTCGTCGCCGGGAAAGTAGTGGAGGTCCTTTTCGCCCACCTCGACCGGAGCGGTGTCGATGATCATGTCCAGCAGCGCAAGCAACTCCCGGTCCTTGAGGTATCGGCGCAGCTTCGCCTTGAGAATCGCGTGGTCGACCGACGCGAAATACTGCCGGACATCGGCCTTGAGCACGTAGGGGTATCGCCGGGACCATGCCTGGTAGCGGTCCACCGCCGCATGGACGCCCCTGCCCTTGCGGCAGGCGTAGCTGTCGTGGATGAACCGGCGGTCCAGTGGCGGCTCGATCACGTTCATCACCGCGTGGTGCACGACGCGGTCCCTGAAGGGCGCCGCCGCGATATGCCGCGCCTTCCTCTCGTAGATGGTGAACAGCCTGTAGGGCCCGGGCCGGTAATCGCCGTACATCAACTCCCGCTGCAGGGTCAGCAGTTCGCCTTCCAGATCGAGGGTGAACCGGGCCACCGCGGGGGACCGGACCTTGCCCCTGCGTGCCTTGCGGTAGGCAAGGTACAGATTTTCGAAACGAATGACCTCCGGCCAGAGTCCACCGATGCGTTTCATCTGCGATCACCCGGTTTCCGCCGGACGCTGGCTCTTCAACCAGCCGCCGATCTGTCTGCCGAGACTGTCTACGAGGCCGGCCCCATGTTCAAACACACGGCTGGAGATCGCGCGCAACTCGAAGGCCATGCGCCACAGGTGCCGGGCGACGGCGAGTTGCCGGTTCGCCTGACGCAGCAAGGGGCGCTTGTCGCGGCTGTACGCCGCCTCCACCAGCGACTCCAGGACCGAGATCAACCGCGACTCGATCCGCTCGCCCAGCGTAAAGCGGCGACTGCGGGGAAACTTGTCCAGTTGCGGGATCAGCCAGACGATCAGGTCGTGACAGTCCTGGACCGCCTGCGGCGCGTCTGTGCTTTGCGTGGTCACTCAGATCGATTGCCCCGAAGAACAACTTCCTGAAAAGTGAAAAAGAAAAGAGAAAAAAGCTAAAGGTCCTGGGCGAGACGGAACCCGAGGTTGTTGTTCCGGTTCGTCGGCTCCCTGTTGTTGCGGTTCGCCGAGCGAACGTTCCCCGGTTTGTTGTTCCACGAGCCGCCGCGAAGCGAACGGGTGCCGCAACCACTCCACGTTACCGCGGCCCCATCCGTGGGCGCATCTTTGTAGCTGTCCTTATAGCAATCTTCAACCCATTCCCAGACGTTTCCCGAAGTGTCGTGGAGCCTAAACGCGTTCGCATCGAACGAGCCCACGGGTGCGGTTTCTTCATTGTCCCACCGGCTGCCGCAGCCATCACAATTGGCGTTGTTCTTTCCGATCCCATTGCCCCAAGGATAGTTCTTATCACTGCGACCGCGCGCAGCATATTCCCACTCCGCTTCCGTCGGCAGACGATAACGCTTTCCCGTCTGTTCAGACAACCAGGCGACATACGCCTTCGCATCGTTCCATGACACGTATATCACTGGCCTGTTACCCCTGCCCCAATCCCGGTCATTGGGTTTGTCGCGCTCTTTCACCTCTGCGAACCGGTCATATTCTTCAAAGGTCACTTCGTACTGACCAATCGCAAACGGTCTCGAAATCCGTACCGTCCTCACCGGTTTCTCATCGTTGTCTCCTCCGCCCTGCAGGTCACCCATGCGAAAAACGCCCGCGGGAAGTACCACCATCTTCGGCCCGTATCCACCGCCGCTCAGCTTGTCCTGGAACACCTCACCCACGCGGCGTTCGGTGACAGCCGATTCTGGATCTTCTTGCATCGGTTGGCGAAGCGCCGCGATCTGCGCCTCGAGTTCGGGAATTCCTTGAGCGTCCGCATCGACCATCTTCGCCTTTGCTATGTCACCCTCTGCACTCGCGAGATCGCCTTTGCGAATCCCCCTCCTCGCCCAGTCCAGGTATCGCCCGACGATCTCGGCGAGCCCTTCTTTGGCCTGACGATTGTCGGGATCGATCTCGAGAACAGCCAGATAATTCTCGTACGTCGTTCCGTCTGGTCCACTGGTCAAGTGATCGTCTTTGAAATGCGCTCTCGCCGATGAAAGAAGGTCGTTTATCCGCTCTTGATCGGAACGATCAGTCCGGGTTGGCTGCACGGAAAGTGGCACTGCTTCCGTGTCCGCGTCTCCTGGTTTCAGCTCCGTGCTCGAGATCTCCTGTTGATCCACCGTCGGTCCCGTGCGCGTCACATCGTGGGGGGGCTGCACGGAAAGCGGCGCTTCTACCGTATCCACGTCTTTTAGATCAATTCTCGCGCCCGAGATCTCCCGAGGATCCACCGGCGGTCCCGTGCGCGTCACAAGGATTGCTGTTACGGCCAATACGCTAATCAGCAAGGCCCCAACCGCGTAGCCCACCAACCTCGCCCCGGGTTTCCTGGCCGTTTCCCGACCGCCGCTCGTATCTTCAGACCCTATCGGCTGTGGTTCCTGCTTCGTCCCGGAATTCGACTCCGGTTCCGGTGTCGGTTTCGGTTTGGGTTCCGGCTCTGGTTCTTGGGGAGTGTCAGGCTCGGAAGGAAACCCTCCCAGGTCGCCAAGACGATGTCGCGCCGCGTCTTTTACATCCAGATGGCGGTCGCTGACATAGATCTCCTGTAGCGTCTCGATCGCGGCCCTGGCGAACTCGGGTTTCTTGTCGACCAGCGACTTGATGTCGTAAATTGCGCCGATGCGTTCCTTGTGGCTTTCGGCTTTCAGGCGATCCCTGAGGCCCGAATCCAGCGGCGGGTGCGGATTGCGCGCGATGACCAGCTTTCCGCTGCCGCCGAAATTGACGAACTGTGGTTTCTGCAAGTTACCGGTGATATCCGTGACTCTGTGGTAGACGTATTCATACAGGGAATTGACGGTGACGTCGCCTTTCTCGTCCGCTGCCTCGCCGCTCTCGAGCGCTTTGATCAAGGCCTCCGTAAACACCGCGTTGTCGGAGCCTGTGCCCTCCCCGGGTTTCTCCAGGGACACCTGTTGCCGATCACAGGACGCGATAACGACCCTCGCCTTGCCGCCAGGTTCCTCCTGAAACGTGAAAGCGTCCTTCGTATTCATTATCGCATCGCCACTGTCGCGCGCATTCGCTCCGTGGGTGAATGCACCGCTGTAACAGCAATCGAGCATTACCACCTGGCGTTTGGCCCGACTGTTGTCCATGAGCCGGCTGACGAAACGAGCTTCGATCCCCGTCGCCTCCAACAGGTCCGGGTCCGTGTCCCTGAACGATATGCACAAATGCCCATCCGGATCCTGCATCCCGTGGCCCGCGAAATACAGGACCAGCAGATCATCGGACTTCTTGTTCTTAAAGAAATGCTGGATTTCCCGTCGAGCAAGATAGCTCGTTTCATTCTCGAGCACCCTGACGTTTTCTTCCGGAAATCCGCAAAGTTCAGGATTGGTCAGGACTCGCCGCACACCCTCTACGTCGGCCGTGGTCTTGAACAGCGGTCTGATTTTCCGGTGCTCGTACTCGCCATTTGCGATGAGCAATGCGTATCGGTTACCCATGTGTCTTAACGGTGAATCTCAACCGTTGCCTGAACGGCCCTGTCCTCTCAGGCCTTCGATAAAAAGCTGGACCTGTTCGGGACTCATTTTTACCGGGATATCCACTTCAGTGTCCCCAATCTTGATGCGAGTGGAACGATTGGAATCCCGCAACATCCAGGCCTGGACCAGCGCAATCACGCTTGGGATCGCAATCGGCAACACCTCCAGGGCAACCTGTCCGATGCTGACGAGTTCCCCCACATTTCTGGCCCCCTCGGGCGCAGGGCCACCCATCACCAGGCTGGCGTCGACCACACCATCAATCTCCTCGGACTCGCGGCGAAGTTGCCGGGCGAGGTCGTCACGAAACTCCTCATCTTCGTCGGGACTGACGATCAGCGTGAACCGCATTGGCGTATTCGCGTCGCTCGTTGCCATCCGTCCACCTCCGCCTGTTCTTGTTTCGGGTTCATTATCTGAAGCATAGACGATCAGCAGACTGCGCTTTCCGAAAATCAAGCGGTGTGGTTTTGGTTTTCTGAACCCGTAAGGGCCCGCACCGCTTTACCGGATCGAGTGGGTGTTCTCGCTTCCGCTATCGCGTTCCTTGCCGCCGCGGAACGCAACGGATGATGCGGCTGTACGTCGGCTACCTGCTATCCTTCCGGCACTTCGACCCAGGAAAGGAGACCGCCCGATGGGGACAACGCTGCTCTATATCGCGCTGGGTACGGTTGAACTGGCATTCATCGTCCGTGCGCTGACGCGACCCCACCGGGAGCCGGCGTCCCGAGTCGCCTGGGTGGCGGTCATCGCGCTGATACCCGTGGTGGGAATCGTGGCGTATATCCTGTTCGGGGAGACCAACATCGGTCGGCGGCGCATCGCCCGCGCGAAAGAGGTTCTCGCGGGCATCCCGCCCACCGCCGCGCCCTCTCCAGGCGACGAGGCCAACCTTAGAGCGGAATACCCCGACCGGTGCGCACCACTCTTTCGCCTCGGGGAAACCATCAACGGCTTCCTGCCGCTCGGAGGCAACTCGGCCTATCTGACGGCGGATTCCAATGCGGCGATAGACGACATGGTCGCCGACATGGACGCAGCCGGGGACCACATCCACCTGACGTTCTACATCTGGCTGGCGGACAACAACGGTCTCAAGGTCGTCGAAGCGCTGAAACGGGCGGCCGCCCGCGGGGTAACTTGCCGGGCCATGGCCGACAATGTGGGTTCCCGGGCGATGATCGCCTCCGGACACTGGAAGGACATGCGCGACTCCGGCGTCAGGGTGGGCGTCGCCCTGCCGATCGGCAACCCCCTGCTCCGCCCTTTCCATGGGCGACTCGATCTGCGCAATCACCGAAAGATCGTGGTCATCGACGACCGGATCACCTACTGCGGCAGTCAGAACTGCGCGGACCCCGAGTTCCGCGTGAAGCCCAGGTTCGCGCCGTGGGTGGATGCCCTGATGCGCTTCGAGGGGCCGATCGCGCGGCAGAACCAGCACGTCTTCGCCGGCGACTGGATGAGCTACGTCGACGAGGACATCCGGGGCATGCTGGAGACGCCGATCCGGGCACCGGCAAAGGGCTTTCCCGCACAGGTCATCGCCACTGGCCCGACGATCCGGGACTCCGCCATGCCGGAGACCTTCCAGAGCCTGATGTACGCGGCCCGGCACCGGCTCGTCGTCACGACGCCGTACTACGTTCCCAACGAGTCCATGCAGGCCGCGCTCTGCGCCGCCGCCAACCGCGGGGTCGAAACGACGATCGTATTCCCGGCCCGCTGCGACTCCCGGATCACAGCCGCTGCCAGCCGCAGCTACTACCGCGACCTCCTGGCCGCCGGTGTCAGGATCCACGAGTACGTGGGCGGCCTCCTGCACACCAAATCGATGGTCATCGACGAAGACGTGACCCTGATCGGCTCGGCCAACATGGACCGCCGGAGCTTCGACCTGAACTACGAGAACAACATCCTGTTCCGGGACGAGGCTCTGACCGCGCAGATGTGGAAACGTCAGGAGGCGTACCTCGCGAGTTCGAACGAGGTGACACTGGCGGACGTTGAAGCGTGGTCGATCGGCCGACGCCTGTGGAACAACACCCTGGGGATGCTCGGGCCCCTGCTGTGAGGCTTCGATGAGTCAGGCTGGGGTCATGTCATCGTCGCAACGCGTGCTCTGGATCGACGATGCGAATGATTCACGCGGCCGTATGGTGGGCGCTGAAGGACAAGGACATCACGATCGCCTTTCCTCAGCTCGACCTGCATCTGAACGACAACGTGGCTGACGCCGCAAAGAAACGGGAACGGTGACCGGAGAGCGCATGAAAACAGCTACTTTTACGCGCCTGGCACAGGCGGCCTTAACGGGAGTGGTTATGATGTCCGTACTCAGCGGTTGCGGGGGGCTGCCCAACAACGACGACCGGACTCGATCGCAGGTCATAGACGACGGCCCCGACACGCAGCTCGGAAAGCGATTCGGTGAGGAGACCGGTGCGCATCCGGACAAGAACGGCGTGCTGTTGCTGCCGGAAGGTCGTGACGCGTTCGTCGCCCGGGCGCTGCTGGCGCGACTGGCCGAGCGCAGCATCGATACCCAGTACTACATGTGGCACCAGGACACGGTCGGGCGACTGCTGATCAAAGAACTGATCGACGCGGCCGACCGTGGTGTACGTGTGCGCCTGCTGGTGGACGACATGTACGGCAGCGACGGGCAGGACACCTGGCTTGCCATGGACGCCCACCCACGGATCGAGGTCCGGCTGTTCAACCCCTTCTCACGCAGTCAGCCGAAATTCCTTCAGTTCGTGACCCGGTTCAAAGACGTCAATTACCGGATGCACAGCAAGACCTTCACGGTGGACGATTCGGCGACGGTCGTCGGTGGCCGGAACATCGGTGACGAATATTTCGAAGCGGATCCGGACCTCTCGTTTGCCGACATGGACGCGCTGGCCGTCGGACCGGCCGTGCCGGAGGTCTCGACGGAGTTCGACGAATACTGGAACAGCGAATACGCCTACCCGGTGTCGACAATATCGCCGGCCGGCACCGACGCCGACCTGCAGCGGCTGCGCGGCGAAGCCGAGGCGTTCTTCGCCGAGAGCAGCACGAGCAGTTATCTGCAGGCGGTCGACGACTCCAGACTCGCCAATGACCTGCGAGCGGGTACGGTCGCATTCCACTGGGCGCCCGGCAAGATCATTCACGACTCCTCGGAGAAGAAGGCCCATGACGACACCTGGCAGCAGGAGCTGCTGATCTCCCAGCTCGCACCGTACATCACCGGGTCCACGGAAGAGGTCATCATGGTCTCGCCCTATTTCGTGCCGGGGCAGCCGGCCACGGACGCGCTGTGCAAGCTGGCGAAGAACGGTGTGCGCGTCAGGGTCCTGACCAACTCGCTGGCGTCGAACGACGTCGCCGCGGTGCACGCGGGCTATACGAAATACCGCAAACCGTTGCTCCGGTGTGGAGTCGAACTGTACGAACTGAACGAGGCACTCACGACCCAGGAACGGCGCGCATTCAGCTGGTTGCCCGGACTCAGCAAGTCCAGCCTTCACGCCAAGACCATGGCCTTCGACAAACAGCGCATGTTCGTCGGGTCGTTCAATTTCGATCAGCGCTCCCTGCACATCAACAACGAGATCGGCCTGCTGTTCGAACAGCCCGATCTGGCCGGGTCCTCGGCCGGGAAATTCGACCGTAATATCGACAAGGTCGCATTCAAGGTCGAGTTGCAGACGGATGACAACGGCAACGAGACCTTGCGCTGGCGCGGGATCGAGAACGGTAACGAGGTCGAGTTCGATTCGGAGCCCTACGTCGGCTTCGGCACCAGGGCGGCCGTCTGGTTCATTCGGCTGCTGCCGGTTGAATCGCTGCTTTGATCGAGTTCCCCCTCACGGGTAGAAAATTCCTGCCCTGAAATTTACTACTCTGGCATGCGGTAAACTCTACGGTACAGCGTCGCGTTATCGGAGGTTCGCAAGGCGCACATCGGGCGGCGGTGGATCAACTCCGGCGACTCGCCAAACCGCTCCGGGACACCCCGCGTCTCATGATCGTGCGCCACCCTGGTCAGGGGGGGCGGGTTCCGTCATCACCAGCGTCATTGCCATGTTCCGCATTCGTCTCCTGAACGTCCTCTACCCCCTGCCACCCGCACGGGAAGGACGTTACGGAATCTCCCGAATGCCGCGCCACGGACGGAGTCGCTACGCGATACTCCTGTTGTGCTGTGCGCTTGCAACGATGGTCCGGGGTGCAGACCTGGAGATCGGCGTGCTCGCCTACCAGGGACCGGAACGCGCGATTCAGCGGTGGCAGGCGACCGCCGACTACCTTTCCGCGGTAATTCCCGGTCACCGGTTTCACATCCGCCCTCTGGATCTGGATTCCATACAGAGGCGCACCGCATCGGGGGGCCTCGATTTCGTCCTCACCAACCCTGGACACTACGTGGTGCTGGAGACCCGCTTCGGGGTATCACGGATCGCGACACTGGTCGGTCTGGGTACGGGGCCCGAGAGGGACCGATTCGCCAGCGTGGTATTCAGCCGGCGGGATGGCCCCGTCGAGACGCTGCACGAACTAGGCCGGCACCGGTTCGCCGCGGTGGCCCCGGACGCGTTCGGTGGCTTCCAGCTGGCCTGGTGGACGCTGCGCCAGGAGGGTGTCGACCTGATGGGCCAACCGGACAAGCTCGTCTGGACCGGCTTTCCGCAACGCGAGATCGTGCGGGCCGTGCTGTCCGGCCGCGCGGATGCCGGCACCGTGCGTACCGGCGTACTGGAGACGATGGCCGCGGAGGGAGAGATTTCTCTCGACCTGCTGCACATACTCGGGGCGCGCGTGACCAGGGGATTTCCATACCTGCACAGCACCGAACTGGTCCCGCAATGGCCGTTCGGCAAGCTGCCGGGGACACCTGAGGACCTTGCGCGTTCGGTCGCCATCGCCTTGCTGGAACTTGAACCCGAGAGCCCGGCGTCGCTCGCCGCCGGTGTCTCCGGCTGGACCATCCCGTCCGACTACTCCACGGTCCACACGATACTCAGGGATCTGCAGGTCGGCCCCTACCGCCCTGCCCCCCTGACCCTGGACCGCCTGCTGGCGGAATACGGGTCCCTCATGGCCATTTCCGTTGCCGCCCTGCTGGCGGTCGTCGGATTCGCGCTCTTCACCCTCGGCATGAACCGCCGTCTCACCCATTCGCGAGAGTCGCTCCAGGTGGAGGTCGCGCAGCGACGACTGGCCCAGGCCGACCTCGCCAGACACCGCGACGAACTGGAACAGCGGGTAGCCGAACGCACCCGCGAACTGCACGAGGCCGCCGAGGAACGCCAGTTGAGACAGGCCGAACTCACCCACGTGGCGAGAGTCGCCGCGGCGGGGGAACTGGTCGGCGGACTGGCCCACGAACTCAACCAGCCCCTGACCGCCGCCGGGACCCCGGCCCCCCTCATTGAGATCTCCATCACCTCGACCGGGAGACGCCAACGGTTGTGCGTGGAGGACAATGGGCCGGGCCTGCCCGAAGGGATGTCCCGAGAGCATCTGATGGATTCCTTCTACACCACCAGGGAAAATGGCCTGGGGATGGGTCTGTCCATCAGTCGCAGCCTGGTCGAGTCCCACGGAGGAGAACTGACACTCGCCGATGCGCCGGGGGGTGGCGCCCGGATCTGCCTCGAACTCCCGGAGGTCACATGAACTCACCGTCCCTGGTCCACGTGGTGGACGACGACGCACAGGTGCGGGACTCCCTGGCCTGGCTGCTGGATTCGGTCGGCATCCCAAGCCGCACCTGGGCGGACGGGGCAGGATTCCTGGGTGCCTGTCACACCGGGATGTCCGGCTCATCTTCCCCCTCAGAATCGCATGTTAACCCTACGTTAAAGCCTGAAAAATAGGGCCTTTAGGGCATTCATGCATTGACGAATGTAGCCATGTAATATGTTAACTAATTGACCTAGATCAATTTG